>JAFWUX010000048.1 GCA_017523995.1 Oscillospiraceae bacterium
GCGTAAAACAAAACGCCGTGTGTGTATGTACCGCTTTTTCCGATAAAAATCTCCGTGTCCGGATTCGGCTTGAAAGCAAGATGATGCAGATCGTTTGTCAGGATGCCGATCACAAGCACAATTCCGAGAATCAGCGGATAGCGTTTGATTCGGCTGTGCTGCTCGGGACGATCTCCGAAATAAAAGCTGCTCATCAGAAAAAGCGACGGTACAAGAATCACCGGCACATAATAGAGATACCAGCAATGGCGCTTGATCAGCGGTGACCACTGCACAATGCGATGACTGAGCGTCCGCACCAGAAGAAAAAACTCCATCAGGATTCCCGATGCGATCATATAGGTTCTAGCCGGAGAAGGCAAAAGTCTTCGCCAGACAGACTGCACAAAGTGCAGAATCAGACCGGAGTAAATCATCAGATCAATACAGAACAGCCATGTGCTGATAATATAATTGTCATACTTCGCTACGATACTATCCATGATATGAAAGATGCCGCCGAGAAACAGCAGCAAAAGATACAGCACGGAGCTTTTGGTTTGCTTGCTCATCTGTTCACTCCCTTCATTCAAATTTAGCAACGACAGAAGGAAAGCTTCTAATTTAGTATAGTATAGCATATTATTCTGGTAATTTCAACCTTTTAAAAAACAACAGAGCAGTATGATTACGCATACCGCTCTGTTTCTTTGTGCTTCAAAAAGCACGTTTTTATGCGGAACTGCAAGCAGACGTTTTTTGCAGTGAAATGAATGTTAAATTTTAGTACCTGCTTGAATTTCACGCATTTAGGTCGATTCTGCGTTTAGAATTGCAGAGGGACAGAGCCCCATTTCAAATCATCGCTAAGCGATACCTTCAAATCCGGATGACGTTCGTCTGCACCGGAAACGCATCATCTGCAACCGCTGCCGCAGCCGGAACACCAGCCGACATCAGCGCGGTACAGCCGTAGAAGGCATGGGATTCGATGCGCAGGAGCGTCGGCGGAAACTGTACGGATTTCAGTGCGGTGCAGCCCCAGAACGTGTCCGCCGCAACGGTCTGCACGCCGTTCGGGATCGTGATTTCCGTCAGCGCTTTGCAGCTGGAAAATGCGCCCTTGCCGATCAGCGTGACCGTGTCCGGAATCTGCAATTTGAAAAGCGACCGGCACTCCGAGAACGCCTGCGCGCCGATTTTCGTAATGCTCTCCGGCAGAACGACACTGCGCAGATTGCGCGCGGATAGGAATGCATTGCTGCCGATCTCCTTGATGCTGTCCGGCAGAATGACATAGCTGCTCTTTCCCTTATAGCGCCGCAGCACGCCGTATTCGATGTCAAGATCGCTCAAAGGCGTGGCCGCAAATTCCTTTTTCGAGAAGGTCACGGACGGCGCTGCCGGTACCGGAGCCGGTGCGGGCGCCGGATCGGCAAAAACTGCCTGCGCTTTCAGAAACGGTCTGCCGCAGACAGGGCAGATCAGTGCGTCATGCGAGAGGTCAACGGTGATGACTGCCCCGCACATGGGGCAGAACGCGTGATGCATTGTCATATGATTTACCTTATCCTTTCTTAGTCTCATTCCGAATCATCCGTAAGCTGTTCAAACAGATCCTTTTCGACAGTACGGCTGACATGCGCCGCAAAGTCTGCATTGCTTTCGTCATGCCCGCACATGAACATGATGAAATCATCGGTCTGATCCAGTCCGAGTTCATCTTCTTTCAGCCGCAGGATACAGCTGACGATCATCTCCTCAAACAGTTCCATCAGCTTCGGTGCAAGCCCTAAATAGAACGCACCGTCTTTTTGAAACGCGCCGTCATCATAATGCATCAGCTCTGTTTTCACATCGCCGCGGAGCATTTCGCCCCGATACGAAAACGTGTCCGCAGGTCTGTCCGCATCGCCATAGTAAACCGCTTCTGCGGACTGGCAGCAGCCGCTGCTGCGGAAATATTTCACAACACTGTCTTCCGCAAAGTCTATGCGTTTGAAGTCCCCGACCGCATTGTATTTGAAGCCGAGCAGCCCTTTTCTGCCGTAAGGCTTATACAGATCAGCGTACTTGTCATAATCAGCCGATCTTTTCTCATAATCGCGCGCATTCGCATACCGCAGACAAACATCAAAATAAGGGATATTGCAGTCAAATACAACAGCATAAACCTCTTTGTTATCTTCGGTCTTTGCAAAATCTGCAAGCGCCTTTTTGAACGACTGATACATCCGTTCTGCAACGTCCTCGATCTTTATGATATTCATAACCGCCGGCTCCTTTCATTCGGTGAGAACAGAAAACCTTCTGTCATGTTCCATTATATCACACCGCGCCCGAAAAAGCAATCCCGTTTCCGGGAAATCCGCGCGCCGAAAGCGCCGTCTTCATATGATACTTCCTGCATCTTGTCAGGCGCATAACATCTGCATACAGAAACAGCCGGAGCGCTTGGTACATAGGGTGCCGATCGCCCAAGCAGAACACACTCCGGCTGTCCCCTCCCCTGCCGTTCACTCCGAAAAAATGCCCGTTCATGGGTTTGGCGCCGGATGACTGCCCGTCCGCTCATTTCGGATTGATTTTCCATGCCGGAAATGGTATGATTGTGACACAGTCAGGCAAGCGAAATCATCCAACTGAAAAAAACAACACGGGACCGCAGCAGTCAGAAGCCATGGATCTTTCTGCACAGACTTCCGTTCTCTTTTCTTTGATTTCCATTTTGGCTTATTCTTCATCAAACAGTTATAGAAAGGAACTTTATGATTATGAAAAAAATGAATAAAACAGCCGTGGTACTCGCGGCAGCAATGATGTTCTGCGGAACAGCGTCCGTTCTTCCGGATACCGGCATGCTCACGCCGGCAAATGCGATCACCGCAAGCGCAGCCTCTTACAGCTACGGCAGCTCCATTTCCAAGGGCATCAATACATATTACCGTGTTCTCCAGTGGCCGTTCGCGAACAGCACTGCGAACCATGCAAACTACATTTCGTCTTCTTTCAACGAGCGCATCGCTGCCCGCAATTATGCTCCGCACGGCGCAATTGACATTGCCGCAACTGCCGGCACGCCTGTCCGCACGGTCGCGCCCGGAAAGGTCGTGCTCTCCGCTCCGGATAACGGTACCGGCTGGGGCAACCATGTCATCGTGCAGCACACGATCAACAATAAGACGTTCTACTCGCAGTACTCCCACCTGCAGACACGCTATGTCTCCAACGGTCAGCAAATCACTTCCAATACCAACATCGGCACGGTCGGCGGCTCCGGCAGCAGCGGGCCGAACACCTACGGCGCACATCTGGATCTGCAGATCAGCATCAACAATCCGGCAAATCTGAGCGGCGGCTATCAGCGCGAAGCCCTGACGCTCGATCCGCTGAAGGTTCTGCAGCTGCCGTCCTCGCTGGTGGTCGCTGCATCCAGCAATCCGAACGAAGTCGGTCAGTACATCTATGACCGCATGAATGTCGATCGGTGCCCCGAACAGCTCAAAAATGCCGAGGTCAATCTGCAGCACGAACGAACCCTCACATGCAGACTGAGCCCGCATAAGCTCGGCACCAGAGACGGCGATGCATATTTTGCAAGAGTCAGCCACGGTCAGGGCTATATGGTCTACGGTCCTTATGAAACCTATTCCACCGGCAACAAGACCGTCAAGTTCAGAATGAAGATCGACTGCAACGGCGAGGACTATTACAGACGCTTTAACAGCAACAGCTGCATTGACGATGTGGTCTGCGCGATTGATGTCAATGATGCGACCACCGGCAAGAAGATCAAGACTGTCGATATCAAGCGGAGCGACTTCCTGTACTCCAATGTCTATCAGGACTTCGGCATTGATTTCCATAACCAGTATTCCAACCACAAGCTGGAGTTCCGGATCTACTACAAGGCAAAGGCTGCGCTCTGGGCAGATACGGTCAAGCTCTACAAGCGCAACGGCTGATGCGGGGAGCCCCCTGTTTTGCTGCAATTTTTCCGAAAATCAAACTTTTTCATTTTTCAAATCTCATCTTTTCATTAAAGAGCAAGCGCCGATTTCTTTTTGAATACGCTTTGCGCAGAACCGCCCGTCATCCAACGGGCGGTCTGTTTTTTTACACTATTATATATACACTTGACAATATGTATCATGCATGGTATAATTTACACATTGCAATATTTACGGGAAATATTGCAAAAATAACAGAAAGTGGGAGTGATCGCATTGTTCAAAAAGGTAATTGCCGGCATCATGAGTGCAGTGCTGTGTACAACCGCGCTGCTGTCTGATGCACCCGCCCGAAGCACCGTGCAGGAAGCCGGTTCCCCGCCGGAAGCCGCACAGCAGCAGGAAGGCGTGAGCGGCACAAACTCGCTCGCAAAGTATTTGCAGCAGAAGCAGACGCCGGATACCCGTCCGGTGTCAGAGCAGCTGCAGGCACAGGCTGCCGCCGAACCGACGTATTCCGTCACGAATCTGGAATTTGACCGCGAGACCGGTCTTGTCCGTGTCATGAGCTCGCAGAACTATGCGCAAAAGCTCGTGGTGCTGTTCGTTGATGAGGACGATCCGTCAAATGTGTACCGGCTGGAAACGACGGTCGCTGCAGGCGAGCTTGTCCTGACCGAGCTGACGGCAGACTGCTCAAAGCTGCCGGACTTTTTCACGGTGACTGCCTATCTCGTGAACAGGCTCGATCAGCCGGCGTGCGAGGGCATCACGCTGAAAAACTACACGCATTTCGTGCAGGAGATGCAGGCAACCGATCTCACCGGATTTGAGCCGGAACAGGTCGTCAATCTGGACGAAAGCACCGACACAAACTTCATTGTTCTGTCCGAGGATACCGTGCAGGCGGAATCAACCGACACCCGCAACACGCTGATCTCTGCGGACTACGATCACAATGTTTTCGTGTTCGGGGACATTGACGAGACCGTCCGCTCCCTGAAAAACGGACAGTTCTTCTACATCCGCCCGTCCGAGGAGGACATCATCGCGACACAGATCCTCGATATCGAGATCGAAGATGACACCGCAACGATCACCGGTGCGGACAACATCGACGAGATGTTTGACTTTATCAAGATCGAGATCGAGCAGGAAGATCAGTCGTTCCACAGAGATCTGCCGGAACGCATCACCGAGCTCCCTGCATCTGAAACAGAAGATCCGGCGGCAGCAGAAGACGCCGCGCCCGAAACAGAGCAGACCGCAGAACAGCGCTATCTTGCCGGAAACTATGCGCCTGCCGGCTTGGTCAAAGACAAAGATCATGATAAATTCGAGTTTGAGATCGACGCGCCGGGTGAGGAGCTTTATGATCCCGAAAAGTCGGATTCCGAAACGACGATCTCCGCTTCCGTTACGTTAGATTCGGCAAACAAGGTCTTGTCTGTAACTGCCGCGCTTGAAATCAAGGTGAATGACAATCTTAATGTTTACAAGCGTTTTACAGAGTTCGATTACTACTTCACGCTGGAAACAAAAACAACGGTCTCTGTCACCGGAAAGGTCACAAAGGAAGACAAAACACTGAACCGGAATCTGCTTGCCGATCTGATCGGAGAACCGAGCAAGGCGAGCAAAATCGAAAAAGACGGCGCCAAGGATATCAAGATTCCCACGCCGATTCCGGGCATTATGATCGTAGCAGGCGTGGAACTTTCTTTCACACCGTCTGTTGTCGGCACAGCATCCATCACGTATCATTCCAAGCGCGGCTTGCATTATGACGGAAAACTGTACCGCACGTTTAACGGCGATGAAGGCATTCTGGAACGGCGGCTCAATGTGAAAGCAGGTATTGAGATCAAGCTGTCGCTGCATGCCGGTCTGTCGATCCTCGGCGTGCTGGAAGCCGGTGTGGACTTTACGCTGAAATTAAATCTTTCTGCCGAGATCAAACATGTCGATAAGATCGACGTGGAAGGCAATGATCCAAATCTGGATGCACCCGAAGAAGCCAAGGATAAGCTGCATTCATTTGCAGTCGCAAATTTTGAAGACGAACGGGACGATACTGTCCATGCATGCATGTTCTGTATTGACGGCACAGTCAAGGCAACCTTTACGGCAGGCGTTTATCTCAAGCTTCTGGTCTTCAAATCCGAAGCGACATTGCTGGAGATCCCGATCTGGGAAGGGCATTTCTACTATTCGTTCCCGCATAAGGAGTTCGGATTCGGCAAGTGCCCGCATATCGCCTACAAAACAACCTTCCAGCTCAGCGTATATGATCTGGTGCATGACCGGTCGGTCGATGTGCCGGCAGGTACGACGATCATGGTAGACGGCGAAACATATACGCCGGATGCGAACGGCACGCTTGTCCTTTACTGCGTGCCGAAGGAGAATCACACTTATATCGTACTCTGTGATAATCACAAGCTCAGCAGCGGATCCTTCCAGATCAACGATGAGGTCAAGACGATCAATATTCCGGTCGAGCTGGTGACGGACAAAGAAACCGGCGAAATTGATCTCGGCAAAACAAATACGAAGATCGGCGGCAATGAGGATGTCAGCGTTACGCCCGTTTCGACGGAGCCTGCGGAGACCTTTACCCCGCCGATGACGACCGACGCAATGCCGCTGCTTTCCAGAGCGACCGAGACTGTCGATGCAGTGCAGCTCGGTGCCGGCATCTGGGGGCATGCATATCCGAACGGCGGCATCTGGATCCACGGCATCGGCGATATGTATGATTTCAATAATGCTTCGCCGTTCAATGCGGATACCCGGAAAAGAACCCGCTATATCGTTCTGGAGGACGCTGATCCGGAACACGGCGGGTACATCAACGACATCGGACAAAATGTCTTCAAGGGATTTGAGAATCTGGAGTGCGTCTATATGCCGGCGCGGATCCGGTCGATCAACAACAGCGCATTTGAAGGCTGCGCAAACCTGAAATATCTGCGCTACGGCGGCTTGGACGACAAGACCGAGACCTTCATTCTTCCTTCTACGCTGCAAAGCATCGGCAGCCGCGCGTTCTGCGGATGCGCAAGCGCGGTGTTCGGCGAGCTGGAAATCCCGAAGCCCGTTTCCGCGATCGGTTCGAGCGCCTTCGCAGAATGCATCGGCATCAAGACGCTGCATGTTCCGGATGACAGCAAGCCGACGATCGGCGGCTATGCCTTTGACGGCTGCACTTCTATGACCAAGGCAGTGCTCGACGTCGGCGTGGGCGATATTGAGCGGCATATTTTCCAGATGTGTACTGCACTGGAAGATCTGACGATCCCGTCGTTCCACATGAACGAGGGTGATACAACACCGCATCTCTGCTACTATTTCCAGCAGTATGCGCAGACGGATGAAATGTACTTCTCGTTTGACGATGCAAAGGGCTGGATGGGCGCTGTTCCGTATTATGTACCGGTCGCGCTGAAACAGATCACAGTGCTCAGCGGAACAGAAGTTCCGAACTACTATTTTGTCAATATGAAGCACCTGAAATCCGTCATCCTGAAAGATAACATCACATTCATCGGACAGTCTGCGTTCAGCGAATGCGCCGCGCTCGAAATGATCGACTTCGGCAATGTCGCTGTCACAACAGACACGCTGATCCTGCCGGATACACTGAAAACGATCGGAGAAAGCGCATTCAGAGGATGCAGAGCTGCAAAATTCGGCAAGCTTTCCATTCCGGAAAGCGTAGAGATCATCGGCGCATCTGCATTCCTAAGCTGCGAGGGCATTACTTCGGTGTATGTGCCCGGCTATATTGAGGATACCAGCGAAACGGATGAAAACGGCAATCCTGTTCTGAAAAAGCGTCTTGAGCTCGGCGGATCTGTATTCAGCTGGTGCATCAACATGAAATCTGCGGTCTTCGGTGACGGTATCGCAGCGGTCGGCTATCAGCCGCTGGAATACTGCTACAATGTAGAGGAGCTGACCTTTGCATCCTTTGCAATGAATCCGTCGCTGAAAAATAATGTCTCGCTCTTTTTCAATGAGAGCAACAACGATATTAAGGACAAGATGTATGATACCTACGTCACCGGCGGTATCGCAGCTTCCTATTATCATTATGTGCCGAATGTTCTGAGACGAATTGTCATCACCGACGAAACAGAGATTCCGGCAAGATTCTGCTGCAATCTGAAAAATCTGGAAGAATTGATCTGCCCGAAAGGCATCACGGCAATCAATGACAGTGCGTTCCAATCCTGCGCAAATCTGAAATACATCGGCAGCGATCTGAACCCTGCCGCGGGCGGACAGCTGCTCATTCCGGAAACAGTGACGCTGATCGGAAACGGTGCATTTAACAGCTGCACATACGCACCGTTCAAGGATCTGCGGATTCCGGAAAGCGTCAACCTGATCGGACCGGGTGCATTTGCAAGCTGTCAGGACATCACCTCGGTATACATTCCGGGCAGAATTGCAGAGGACGGTTCCAAGTGCCTCACGCTGAACGGCGGTGCGTTCCAGAGCTGCTACGGGCTCAAAAAAGTCGTGCTCGGAAACGGTATTGCCGTTTGCGACAGCCATGTGTTTGCATATGACTGGAACATTGAAGACTTTACGCTGAGCACCTTTGACATGGGCAACGGCTGGCTGAAAAACAGCATGAGCATGTTCTTCAACGAGGGCGGCGATGTTGCGGACAAGATGACATCTATTTATCAGACCGGCGGCATAATGGCGACCTATCAGAATTATGTACCGAACTGCCTGACAAAAGTGACCTTCACGGATGTCGATGTGGTTCCGGGCGGTTTCTTCCAGAATATGACAATGCTGAAATCCATTACGCTTTCCGGCAAAACAGTTTCCGTAAATGCAAGCGCATTCAATAAGTGCGAGGCATTGGAAGAAGCATACCTGATCGGCGAGGACAGCGACTGGGACAATGTCGAAATCGACGAGCGCGGCAATGATCCGCTGCTGCGGCTGGTGCGCAAGGCGGTTCCGGTCGTGATCACGGCTGATCCGACCGATGTGACGGCAAATGCCGGCGAAACGGTCAGCTTCCGCGTCGCTGCGGCGGGCAAATACGCGCTGAACTATCAGTGGCAGTCTTCCGGCGACGGCGGCAGCACATGGAAACCGGCAGACAGCACGGGCGATACGCTGACCTTCACCGCGGCAGATGCCCAGAACGGCAGACTGTTCCGCTGCACCGTGACCGACGAAAAGGGCAATGCGGCTGTTTCGGCGGCGGCAAAGCTGACGATCAGCGGAAAGGCTGTTTCGGAGAAGCCGGAAGGCTATCGCCCCGGCGACCTCAACGGCGACGGTCAGATCGACGTCAGTGACGTTGTGCTGCTGGCGCGGTTTGTGACCGAGGACAAAACCGTCAAGGTTTCCGGCGTCGGCATTCTGAATGCGGATGTGGACGGCAACGGCAATGCGGGCATCGAGGATATTACGATCATTTTGCAGTACATTGCCCGCATCATCCGCGTTTTCCCCGTCGATGCGACGAATTGAGGTGTCTCCGACGGATCTGTAATGGGGCGCTGCCCCATACCCCGCCAAAGGGATTGCATCCCTTTGGAATCCCATTATGACTTTTCCTGTTGGGAGTAGTCGCGCCACAGAAGCCGCGTTCAGCGGCGTGTACTGCGAATGCTGGGTGCGCTACGCTGCCGCACTCCGGAGGGGAACGGCAGCGGGCACTGCCCGCCCAAAGGGATTGCATCCCTTTGGAATCCCATTATGGGATGTGAAATCGCCCCGAAGTATTGCGCTTCGGGGCGATTTTTGCAGGAAGTATTTAAGCGGGCGCAGACAAGTCACGCATTACGCATTTCTTATGCTCGCCTTTGCGAAAGACCCCGCTTTCCGGATCGGTCGTGGATTCGGCAAAAGAAGTAATTCACGACTATCTCAAAATCGGCGATTTTACGCTGTTTCAGGGCGATGCAGAGATGTACTTCAAAGCTAAGTACGAGAAGCGTGAATTTCATAATGGACATGACATCCGTATAAGCGTGTATGTCTGAGCCGATAGAATCGTTCATAATAAGGATCTCACAGTTTCGGATGTGAGAACTTTTTTTGTGGCTTGAAATATGGGCGTTTTACGTAAATGTGCGATTTAGTTGACACTTGACTTTTTCGATTTCATATAGTATAATTATCATAAACCTGCGCATTATACTGTTATAGAGTGAAATCAAACTTGCGTATTATCATATTTTAAACAATAGGCAAACCTGCGCATTATCCTGAGAGGTACTGTTATGATACTGAAACGAAAGATGTATGACAAGCTGCTGACACTGAAAAACGAGCTGAGCGGCAAGAAAGCATTTCTGATCGAGGGGGCAAGGCGTATCGGTAAGTCAACGATATGCGAGGAATTCGGCAAAAACGAATATAAGAGCTACATCCTGATCGACTTCGCCAAGTGCCCCGATGAAGTGAAGGACTATTTCGCCAAGCACATGAACGATCTTGATACGTTCTTCATGCTGCTGTCCACATATTATAGTGTGAAGCTGTATGAGCATGAGTCGCTTATTATCTTTGACGAGGTGCAAATGTACCCGAAAGCGAGGGAATGCGTCAAGTATCTTGTTGCCGACGGCAGATACGATTATATCGAAACAGGTTCTCTGATCTCTATAAAAGAGAACGTCAAGGATATTGTCATCCCCTCGGAGGAGCGTCATCTGAGTATGTATCCGCTGGATTTTGAGGAATTCTGCGATGCTTTGGGAGAGGAGCAGATATGCGGATATATCCGCAAGTGCTTTGCCAATAGAGTTCCCCTTGAAAATGAGCTTCACCACAAGGCAATGCTCCTGTTCAAGCAGTATATGCTTGTGGGCGGTATGCCTCAGAGCGTTATCGCTTTCCTTGAAAGCCGCAAGGACTTTGACAAAGCCGACGTTGAGAAGCGTGATATCCTTGCACTTTATCGCAGCGACATTATGAAGATAGACACAAGATACAGAAGCAAAGTCCTAACCATATTCGACCAGATACCAGGGCTGCTGTCGCAACACGAAAAGCGAGTGGTATTCAGCGATGTTGCTGCCAAAAGCACAGCAGATCAATATGAGGAGACATTCTTTTGGCTGTCAGATTCGATGATCTCCAACGAGTGCTTCCTGTGCAATGATCCGAATGTGGGGCTGTCGATCAACGAGAACAGAGCTTATGTAAAATGCTATCTCGGCGACACGGGACTACTGGTAAGCCATGCCTTTGACGAGAACGAACTGCTCGAAGATGAGGTATACAAGCAGATACTCGGTGACAAGCTGAATATGAACGAGGGAATGCTTTATGAGAATGCTATCGCTCAAATGCTCACCGCAAATGGTCACAAGCTGTATTTCTACACGCAGTACAACGCCGAGAAGCACCGCAACGATATCGAGATCGACTTCCTGATTTCCAACAACAGCAAACTGAAATACAAGATGTTCCCGATCGAAGTCAAGTCGGGAAAGAAGTATTCGATTGAATCACTCAAACGCTTCAAGGAGAAATACAAAGCTCGTATAGGTGCGTGCTATGTGATACACCCACGCAATCTCAGCTTCAAAGATGATATTATCTGCATACCGCCTTATATGACGATCTGTCTATAAAGAACACCGTCGTTCAGCCTGATTGTTTGAAAACGGAACAAGCGAGTTATCTGCAAAACGGCATACTTCTCCCTTGTATTTGATCAGTCGATCAATCAAAGCCCGTATTTTTCCTTTTCTTGTTTTACCACGCCGGTTGAATATCTTTTCCGTAATCGGATTTCGTTTAACCGCCTCTTCAAGTATCCTGTCATAATTCTGCTTTAGGAAGTCCATGTAATGCTGACGGGATCCAATTACCGGGTGCTGATTATAGAAATCAGCTGCGCGGCACATGCTCATCAGTTCTTGATAAAGATTACGTGCCCATGTCTGTTCCGGATGATTCTCATAGATACCCGTCAGTTCACGCAGCAGATCAAGAAGTCCCCATTCTAAAATAATATCCGCGCAGCGGATACTTCTTTGAGGACATACAAACGGACATGCACAAATCTGACGAGCAAACCCAACATGCGAAAGGAGACTGCCAAAAAAAGCGGCAGTCCCCTTTTCTTTTGCTGCATATCCGGCAGAGCGGTCAAACATCCGTCCGCTTGAAATGGATCAGTCCGGCAGTCAGGAAAACCGCCATCCAGATCACACTCAAAAGCATCGAAAAATACAGCGTGTCATTTGAGATCGTATCGCCGGTCAGCTGGGCAAAACAGCTCCAGATCCAGAATCTTGAAATCTTGCCGTTCTCAATCTTCAGCACCGATTCGATCACAGATGTGAGGATCGTGCCCAATGTCGGGCACAAAATGCCGAGCGTGATCGCGGCAGAGGTTTTCTCATCTCCAATTTGTGTTTCAATGTTCGGCTTTTCAGGCGGCAAAAAACCGATGATATCAATATAACACAATATCGCAAAAAAGTCAATGGACAATTCCATATTATCATTTTTGAATATCTGTCAGCGCCGCATTTTTCCGCCTGTCCCGCAATATCATCCATGCTGTCGCTATATTTTTCAAAATGATGTAACCTTTTTCCGGTCTGTTACGTCTATAATAAGTGGGGATGCCTTGCTTTGTCCCCCGCCATGCTGCGCACGGTTCCGATGCCGCAGAAATTAAATACTTGACAGAAAAATGCACGCATGGTATAATATGAAACTGCAATAAGTTACACATTTATTGCAAATTTTAATGATGGGGTGGTTTATTTGATGAAGAAAATGATTGCCGGTGTGCTCAGCGCAGTTCTGTGTACAACGGCAATGCTGTCCGGCTCGCTTGCGCCGGTCAGCAAAAAAGCCGCGGATTCCGGCGGCACTGCGTCAAAGCAGTCGCGTCCGGACGATTTGCAGGGCGAAAACGCGCTGACGCGGTATCTGGTGCAGCACACGCAGGATGCAGACACGCTCATGCAGCCGATCAAGGCGGCTGCGGCGGATGCGGTCTACGGCATCGGCAATCTCGATTTCGACGTCGAGACCGGTACGGTGCGCGTCACGACCACGCAGACACTCGGCTGCAGGATCGCGGTCACGTTCACGAATGACGACGATCCATCGCAGACCTACAAGCTGGAACAGCATGTCGCGGCGGGCGAATACGTCAGCACGGAGATCGCGGCGGACAAAAGCCGCATTCCGGCGTATTTCAAACTGTCGGCACAGCTGGTCAATACGGCGGGCATCCCGATCTGCAAGCCGTTTCATCTGAAAACCTTTACGCGCTCCGTGCAGGAGATCCGCGAAAAGGTCGTCAGCGATTTTGACGCAGAGCAGGTCGTCAATCTGGACGAGAGCGACCGCACAAACTTCCTTGTGCTCTCCGAGGACACCGTCCGCGCGGAATCGACTGCCGGTTCCAACACGCTCGTTTCCGCGGACTACGATCAGAACGTCTATGTGTTCGACCACATCGACGACAGCATCCGTTCGCTGGAATCCGGCGAATATTTCTTCATTCAGCCGACCGAATCGGACATGATCGCGGTGAATGTACGCAATGTCGAGGTGGACGGCGATACCGCGACCGTCAGCGGTACAAATGAGATCGACAACATGTTCGAGATCATCAAGATCGAACTGGAAAATCAGACCTACGAATCGCATTCGGAGCAGGCTTATCGGGCGCTGAACGCACAGTCGCTCACAGAAGATGAATTTGAAGATGCGTTCCGCGAGCGAACCGGTCTGGATCCGGATAAGGACATGGAAACGATCACCTTCACCAAGACAATTGAAAAGAATTACCCGACCTTAAACGGGCATTTCGTGCTGACGCCCTCTCTCGGCATAGAAAGCACTTACAAATTCAATTTCTACGGTCATTTTCGCGATATCAATGTCGTTCTGATCTTTGACGCAAAGGCGCAGCTGAAGCTGAGCGCAAAGCTGACGACGGACGGAGATGATGAGACCAGCACCAGTTCAAGCAGCAGTACCGGCAGTTCGGGCAGTTCCGGCAGCAGTACCGGCAGCAGTACCGGCAGTTCGGGCAATTCGGGCAGCAGTACAAGCGGTTCCGGCAGCAGTACAAGCAGCAGCTCGCCGCTCGGACAGCTCGGACGGTGGATCCGCGATCATGCGGTCACGGATGATCCTGACGGTCCTGATCTGTATTTTCCGGTTTATGCCAATGCGCCGCTGTTTGATATCGGCTTATACGTTGACTGGGAGTTTGAGGTCTGCGCAGAGGGTACGATCGGCCTGGAACTGCATTTCGCCAAGGGCATAATGTATGATTCCGATGACGGCGCGCAGCTGATTGATTTCGACAATCCGCCGGTCGCACCGATCCTCAATCTGAAAGGTGAACTGTCCTTCAAGCTGACGTTCGGTGTGCAGGTAAGACTGTTCGACGGACTGGTTCACGCTCATGCCGGCGGCGGCTTGAAATTTACGGTTTCCGTGGATTCTGATAATATCGAGCGATGCAATAAGGAAATCAACTACGGAAACATTTTCACGATAAATGCGCAGAACATTCCAAACCGTCCGTACTTTCCGGACAATGTACATTCTGATGACTGGTGCCTGCCGCTGGAAATCGAACTCAAGACCGTTCTGGAAGCAGGACTGAAATTTGGGCTCAAGATCGGAGACAATCACGGCATTCTGCATCGTCTGAATGATTCAGAGGTCGGTTTTGAGATCTCGCGGGAGAGTGACACACTGTTCGGCGTCCCGATCCCGAAGTTCATCGTGTACATCGCATGCAACGAGCTGGGAGACTACAAGGGGCTTTCGTTCAACTGCAAAGTTGAAATGCCGGATGAACCGGAAGAAGAATGCGCACATCAGGCATTCAGAACAACATTTGTGACGCATTTCCTGAATATGCCGGAAGAAGATATCCGCGCAAAGCTCGTCGTGGACGGCGCGGAGTTTGAACTGCATGATCTCCCCGAAAGCTCAATTGTGATGTATGCGGCGCTGCGCAAAAATCCGCAGGATCATTATACCTATTTCATCAGCACGAATGACAGGATCCGCGCAAAGGGCACATTCACGATCGAAAACAGCGCAAAGGTCATCGAAAATACGATTGACTTCAATGTGGATCCGGAATCGACCTCGACTGTGGCACCGCCCGTCACCACAGCACAGACAACAACCACGGTGACGACCACTTCGACAACAAGCCCGATCCAGACTGCCACGGTGCCGGCTGCGATCATTGCGGACAGGAAGGATTACATCCGCCTCGGCGATCATATCTACGGCATTGTCCCGAATGACGGCGTCTTCTCGATCTGGGGCTACGGCGATATGTACGACAATCCGAATCTGCCGTTCGGCATGCGTGACAAGGTGCGCAGCATCGTGTTTACGGATCAGGATCCGGAAAACGGGCTGTACATCAACAACATCGGCGCAAAGGTCTTCTCGTCGATGCCGAATCTCGGCGCGGTGTATATGCCTGCGCGCCTGAAAAAGATCGGCAGTGAAGCATTCATGGGCGACGAAAATCTGCTGTATCTGCGCTATGGCGAGCGCAGCCACGAGCGCAGTTTCATCCTGCCGGATACGCTGGAAGAAATCGGCGATAGCGCGTTCAAAGGCTGCACTTCCGCGGCGTTCGGCGATCTCCGGATTCCGGATTCCGTGACAATCATCGGGAACCATGCATTCGAGGGCTGCGCCGGCATCACGACCTTGCAGATCCCCGGTGAAAGCGGCATTGTCGTCGGAGAATACGCGTTCACGGCATGCAGCGGTCTGACAAAGGCGACGCTTGCGGCCGGCATTTCGCATCTCGGTCGGGGCTTGTTCAATCAATGCCTGAATATCGAAGACGTCACGGTTCCGAGCTTTGATCTTGTCAAATCGACATTCAAGCAGCATTTCGCGGTGCTGTTCACTTCCGGTTATTCGCAGTCGGATGCGCTCGCGTTTGCCTGCGAGGAACGCGCCGATCAGGCAAATGCATGGAACTGGTATGTCCCGAAATCGCTGAAAACCGTGACCGTGCTCACCGGCACAGAGGTTCCGGAATCCTTCTTCAGCAATCTGTACTGCGTGGATACCGTGAATCTGCCGGACGGCATTACAGCGATCGGCAACAATGCTTTTTCGCGCAGTGAGGAAAAAGAAGTATATGCGGCGAACGGCGGCGGCGTGAAGATGATCCGGTTCGGCAAGCACGGCAGTCCTGACGCGATCATGCTGCCGGATACCCTGCAAACGATCGGTGACTCTGCATTTTTCGCCTGCCGCAATGCGCAGTTCCGGACGCTGACGATCCCGGATTCGGTCATGCAGATCGGGCAGCATGCGTTCATGAATTGCGACGGTCTGGAAACGGTGATCGTGCCGGGCGCAGGAAAGACTGCGATCGCATGGAGAGCATTTTCGGATTGCCCGAACCTGGAACGTGCGGTGCTCTGGGACGGCATCAAAAACTTCGGAAATGCGCTGTTTTTGAATTGCGATGCATTCAAGGAGCTCGTGCTCTATGACTATGACCTGACGGGTTCGGTGACCGATTTCTTCACTGACAAAAAGGTCACGAAAACGCCGGAAAAGCTCGCTGTCGGCTACGGCGGCGACTATACGCGGTACAAGTTCCATGCAATGGCTGACCTGACCGAGATCACGCTTCCGGTGCGGCTCTCCGCGGTCGAGGATCGTGTCTTTGAGGGCAGCGATCAGATCCGGAACATGTTCTTCATCGCGGAACAGGGCGACTGGAATGACGTTGCGATCAGCGAGATCGGCAATGATCCGCTGCGCAATACGCTCGGCAAGGATCGCACGGGCGGAAAATATCTGCCGCTTGCCGTGCTCGCAGATCCGGAAAGCGCAACTGTCTTTGCCGGCACGCCGGTCTCGTTCTACACAATGGCGGCGGGCAAATATGACCTGTTCTACCGTTGGCAGTATTCCGACGACAACGGCGCGGCATGGACGGATACCGACTGCGACACCTACAAGCTGACCGTCACTGCGGATGCTGCGCTGAACGGGCGCCTCTACCGCTGCGTTGTGACCGATGCGGGCGGAAATACGGTGACATCGGATGCTGCCAAACTGAGCATTGACGGCGCGTCGCCGAAGCCGGAAGGCTATCATCCCGGCGACCTGAACGGGGACGGTCAGGTCGATGTCAGTGACGTTGTGCTGCTTGCGCGGTTCCTGACCGAGGACAAGGACGTCGTCATTTCCGTCATCGGCGTGATCAATGCGGATGTGGACGGCAACGGCAATGCGGGCATCGAGGATGTTACGCTGATGTTGCAGTACATCGCGCGCATCATCCGCGTTTTCCCCGTCAGCCAGCGCGGGTAATAGAGGTATCGCTTCGCGATGATTTAGAATGGGCTGCGCGCCCAAACTGCGCCAAAGGGATTGTATCCCTTTGGAATCCCATTATGGGATGTGAAATCTATTTTCACGATTCAGTATTCACTTTTCCTGTCTGGAGTAGTTACGCCACAGAAGCCGCGTTCAGCGGCGTGTACTGCGAATGCTGGGTGA
>JAFWUX010000049.1 GCA_017523995.1 Oscillospiraceae bacterium
CGCAGAAAGTCAAAAACAGCCGCGGATTCCGCCGCGAAATGGTCAGAATCTCCAAAATATGCGGAATCCCTGCCGTTACGCGAAAAAATGCTTGACAAAACTGCCGTTTTGTGGTATGATTATTTTACCTCTTTGCGGAGGTGCTTTTGTTGTGCCCGCATTCCGGCGGATGCTATCGTGCTTCGGCATCCCGCGGATGCCCCGGAAAGAGGGAGGCAAACTTTCTTCCGCAGCCTTGCCCTGCGGCGCGGCAAGCGGAAAATTTCATACAGGAGGTGCCGACCATGCGTGTCAAGATTACACTTGCTTGCACAGAGTGCAAAAACAGAAACTATGTTTCCAAGAAGAACAAGAAGAATGACCCCGACAGAATCGAAATGATGAAGCACTGCAGACACTGCAACAAGCATACGCTGCATAAGGAAACCAAGTAAGAATCCCGACCGACGTTCCGCAGCGTCCTGCTGACAGGAACAGAAAGGAACAAACCTATGGCGAAGGACAAGGAGGTCGCTGCCGCCGAAAAGGAAAAAAAGGCAGCGAAGAACAAGGAATCGTCCAAGAACGGCGGGATTTCCAAGTGGTTCAAGGATCTGAAGCTTGAGCTGAAAAAGGTCGTCTGGCCGGACAAGAAAACGGTGGTCAACAACAGCATCGTCGTTTTCGCAGCAATGCTCGCATTCGCCGCTTATACCTTCCTGCTGGACAAGGGCTTCCTTTGGCTCTTCCAGTTCGCGATCAGCGGCAAAAAGTAAGATGATGCGAGGCTGCACACAGGCAGTGCGCAATATTGAGTGAAGGCAGGGAATTGTGATGAATGAGAATAATACCCAGAAACCAGAGTGGTATGTGATTCATACCTATTCCGGCTACGAAAACAAGGTTGCGCAGAGCATTGTCAAAAAGGCCGAGAATCAGCAGCTCACCGATAAGATCCTTGAGGTGCAGATCCCGACTGAGCAGGTGCGCGAGATCACGGACGGCAAGGAAAAGGAGATCACCAGAAAGATCTTCCCCGGCTACGTGCTCG
The DNA here is from genome assembly GCA_017523995.1 of Oscillospiraceae bacterium. The sequence goes on from JAFWUX010000049.1 coordinate 1,031, forward strand.
TGCGGATGATTCACAATGACGAGGTCGCTTATCTGATCCGCTCGATCCGCGGCGTCACAGGCTTCCTCGGAGCAGAGCCCAATCACCCGATCCCGCTGACACCCAACGAGATCGCTGCAATGGGCGTCGATCTCGGCGAGACCGTCGAGATCAATCTCAGCGTCGGTGATCCCGTCCGGATCGTCGGCACTGCGATGGACGGCTTTACCGGTGTTGTCCAGAGCATCGACATCGAAGCAGGCACCTGCATGGTGCTCGTCTCCATGTTCGGTCAGGAAACACCGACCCAGTTCGCGCTCACCGATGTGGCGCGCGATAACTGAGAACGCCGTCAGCATTTGCAGACAGCGGAAACCGCTGTCGTGGGAGAGATAGCCTGAAATACGGTTATCCCGCCATACACCACATTATTTGGAGGTAAAATTACCATGGCACAGAAAGTAGTTGGCTTTATTAAGCTTCAGATCGCCGCAGGCAAGGCAACTCCTGCTCCGCCTGTCGGTCCGGCGCTCGGTCAGCACGGCGTGAACATCATGGGCTTCTGCAAGGAGTTCAATGAGCGCACCAAGAACGATGCCGGCATGATCATTCCGGTCATCATCACCGTTTATGCAGACCGTTCCTTCACCTTTATCACGAAGACTCCGCCCGCAGCTGTCCTCATTAAGAAGGCCTGCGGTATCGAGAAGGCTTCCGGCGTTCCGAACAAGAACAAGGTCGCAACCATCACCAAGGAGCAGATCCAGAAGATCGCTGAGACCAAGATGCCTGACCTGAATGCAGCTTCCCTCGAGGCAGCTATGAGCATGATCGCAGGTACTGCCCGCTCCATGGGCGTTGTCGTCGCCGACTGAGTCCGGTACTCCCCGTGGGAGGATTTTTCCGTCAGCCGGAGTCCAGACTCCGGCATACCACAGATTGATGATAAAGGAGTTTTTCATAAATGAAACACGGTAAGAAATATGTCGAAAGCGCAAAGGTGCTTGATAAGGCAAAGCTCTATGAGCCGAATGATGCTCTGAGCACTGTTTGCCAGCTCGCAAAGGCAAAGTTTGACGAGACCGTTGAGGCACACATCCGCCTCGGCGTTGACTCCCGTCACGCAGACCAGCAGGTCCGCGGTGCAGTCGTTCTGCCGAACGGCACCGGTAAGACCGTCCGCGCACTCGTCTTCTGCAAGGAGGACAAGTACGAGGCTGCCAAGGCTGCAGGCGCTGACTATGTCGGCGGTCTGGATCTCGTCGAGAAGATCCAGAAGGAAAACTGGATGGACTTCGATGTTGTCATCGCTTCTCCGGATATGATGGGCGTCGTCGGCCGTCTCGGTAAGGTCCTCGGTCCGCGTGGCCTCATGCCGAACCCGAAGGCCGGTACCGTTTCTCCGGACGTCGCAAAGGCTGTCCAGGAAGCAAAGGCCGGTAAGATCGAGTACCGTCTCGACAAGTCCAACATCATTCACTGCCCGATCGGCAAGGTTTCCTTCGGCGCTGAGAAGCTCGAGGAGAACTTCAACACCCTGCTTGAGGCAGTCGTGAAGGCAAAGCCGGCAGCAGCAAAGGGTACTTACCTGCGCTCTGTTACCGTCGCTTCTACCATGGGCGTCGGTGTTCCGGTCCTCACCACCAAGTTCGGTGTGTAATTTGTGATCATAAAGCGGAAAAGGGAACGGCTGATGCCGTTTCCCTTCCGATCCGCTTTTTCTTCGCAGACACTTGACAAAAATGCGATTCTATGGTATAATATCTAAGTTGCTATGAGAAATTAGCTCAGTTGGCAGAGCATCTCCCTTTTAAGGAGAGGGTCGAGGGTTCGAGCCCCTCATTTCTCACTCATGAATATTTCGTAAATACGCCACTTTTCAAAACACGAGAAGCGGCGTATTTCCTTTGGACACTGTTTGAGGGCTCTATGAGGGCTCTACGCGAAAAATTTTGAGGGATTCGCCGCCTTGGGTGAATCCCTCATTTTTGCGTTATTTTGCTGTAAAGGAATTACAGCCCCTTTATTCTTTCCAGATTGTTCTGAATCGTCTGATCATCCCGATAATGCTCCTTCATCCACCGGAATGCATCCATGATGACGGGTTCTCTCAGCTTTGCACGATCCGCGCCCTGCATGGCATTGAAGGCGACACGGTAAACACTGCTGTGCATCAGTTCAGCAATTTCAGTCTGATATTGTGATACATCCGGGCATTCACAGATCACATAAGCGGCAGTGCCGCGGCATTCATCCGGATTCTGTCCGGACTTTGCATAAGAGATCAGATCCTTTGCGCTTCTGCACGGACATTTTCCCAAAAAGAAAAGCAGTCTTTCAGCGCAAGGTTCTTCACCGCGTCCGGCAATTGCAGGAATCGGTCTTTCAGAAATCTCAGGTGAATACAAGATCTCAAGCGCTCTTTGATAGTATTTGTCTTTGCTTTCGTCCGGAATGGATCTGCACATCAGAATGACTTTTTCAGGATGATCTCCATAAAATCTTTCGTCGAACATGGCAAGCCCTGTGGCTTTATCTGAATGCAAAATCAGATAAATGAGCGATGCAATTATCGAATCATCCGGATTTCGGATTAAGCGACTGATCGTATCAGAAGAAAGTTGGCGGAACCGATCCAGTGAAGATAATATATCAAGGCGCTCTTCTCTACGGGATTCCGGTTCAAGATCGGCTGCTTTTTCATATGCTGCAATCAGTTCTTCCTCTGTGCCAAGGCGGTAATAGCCGTACCACGATATTTTGTTTTTTGCAGCAATCTCCCTGAAATAACCGAGATACCATTCTTCAAATGTCATGTGTGTCGGCTTGGGTTCGTGTTTCCAAATCTCACTCCATTCAATGTTGAAGATTTTTCCGTTTGCAGAGCCGCTGCACATCATCATAGATTCATACGTGCAGCCCTGGTCGCAGATCATGACAGCATTGGCCATGCACTTTTCAAGAAGTAAATCGTAGGCAGCATCGTCCTCCGCCTCATCCATCAGGCGATTCATCTCACTCCACTTTTCCGGCGTCAGAGAATCATCGATAAACGTCTCATCTTTACCGGTTACCGGTTCAGGCATTTCCCATACATCAACAAATGTGTTCAGTATTTTGTCTAAAGGATAGAGTCCGTAATACGGTCCTGCTCCGCCGTTCCCAAGTTCTGTCAGGACACGGACATAGTTCTCCGGCAGTTTCAGATGATGCTCCTGCTCAAAGGCACGGACTTCCTTCAAATCAATCGGTGGAGCAAACTGATATTTGTTTTTTGATGCTCCGAACACCTGATAATTCGGGTCAGCCTTTTTCGCCTGTTCGATCCAATACTTTACTTCCTCAATAAAATCCACCTGAAACGCCTCCTTTGAACGGATGATAGGAAAATTATAGCACGGAAGAGAAGAAAAGTCAATAAAAGGGGCGTAATCGCGCCATGCAAAAAAGCGAGGGATTCACCGGTTTGGGTGAATCCCTCTTTTTGCGTTATTTTGCTTTTTTCAGAGTTTCATCGGATGCTTCATCGGGCTTCTTGTGCTGCGAAATGAGCAGGGCTTGCAATGCGTTCGCAGCTTCCGTGTCCGCGTCCTTGACCGCATGGAGATAGCGCTGCGTCGTTGTGAGGCTGCTGTGACCGAGCCGCGACTTCACCTGCTGGAGATTCACGCCGGAGTAGATGAGCAGTGTCGCCGATGTGTGGCGCAGACAGTGGAACTTGCGGATTTTGAAGCCGTTTCGCTTCAAAAACTTCTTGAACTGCTTGGACGGTGTCTGAACGTGCATCTCTGTGCCGTCCCATTGCGTGAACATCCAATCCTCATTGTGCCACGCTGTACCAAGTTCCTCTGCGATATGCTGTTTTTCCCCTTTCAGAAGCTGAATCAGAGCGGATACCTCCGGTGTGACCGATACGATGCGGACGTCGTAGTCCTTCGGCGGTTTGGTTGCGGTCGGTTTGCCACGGAGCTTGTATGCGGACCGCTGGAAGAGAACCTTGTGATTCTCGCAGTCGGCATCAGAGAATTTCAGTGCGACCAGTTCGCCGAGCCGAGCGCCGGAGATGATCGCAAGCTGAATGCAGACCTGGAATTGCAGCGGCTCGTTCTGCAAGGCTTCGACAATCGCCGAGGCTTCCTGCTTGCTGAAAATCTCAACTTCCGGCTGTACGACTTTTGGCAGCGTCAGCTTTTTTGCATCTGCCGGACTGCTTGCGATGATACCAAGCTTGACCGCCTGCCGCATGATGCTTTGCAGGCAGACTAGTTTCCGCTTCACAGTTGCTGCGGAGGGCAGCTTTCCGTTCGGCTTCGGTGTTTCTGCAAGCATCTGCACAAATCGCTGCACATGGACGGGCTTGATCTCTGACAGCTTCATGTGACCAAGCGCCGGGATGATCAGCTTGTCGATATAGTCGCCGTATGCTTCGAGGGTACGAGGAGCAAGGCTGTTTTTCACAAGATTGAGATACAATCCGCAGAACTTTGACAGCTTCATGTCCTGCTCTGCGCTGACCTCGCCCTGCTGGCAGCGATTCTCAAAGTCTACGGCAAACTTCTGTAATTCCTTCTGAATGCGCTTTTCCGTCCAACCATCCGGCACTTTCCATGTTGTTTCAAAAGGTTTCAGCTTCTCGCCGGTATCGGAATAGCCGCGATAGACGCGGATTCGGTAGGAAACGACTTTGCCCTGCTTGTTTTTTCGCGGTTCGATTCGTGCCATGTTCAGCCCTCCTGTTACAATCCGTAATATCCGGTGCGCAGCCATGACTTGGGAATGTCCTTCCAATCACGCCTGCTCTGATTCCTCTTTCTGATCGGACAGTTTCCTGAAATACACAAAATTCTCAAACAGTTCTGTCTTCACCTTGCGCATGAATGCATCAACATCCTGCATTGCCGTATCCCACATATTATCAGCTCGGTACAGCTGAAATTCTGCGTATTGGCGACATTTCTGCTCAAAATCCCTTGCGGTTTCGACTGTAATCTTCTCAGGCTTTTGCAGTTGTTCCTGACAGCGATCCAGTACAATCTCTTTATAGTAGGCATTGAATTTCAGCAGTTCCGCTTTGAAACCGAGCATTTCTGCCTCGGAGTAATCATTCAAATCATTCGATAGAATGCTTTCGGGCAGATCTATACCATTCTCCTGATTGTACTGTTTTAATATCCGCAGGCGATCATTGTAGCGCGCCATCAGCTGATTTTGTGCGTTCATAATGTTGAGCAATAATTCAGCGGGAACGATCCGCAAAACATAGTCCAGCAGTTCTTCAAAGCCATGAATGGTTTCATCGGTCTGCAATGCAAGCAAATGCTCAACAGAAATCGGCGTCAGCCCTAATGCCGCGGCTGCATTATAAAGATCATTATTCGGTGATGGCTCATCATTGAGCCCCAGAAGATAATCAGCGGACACATGAAAATAGCGTGCCAAGGCTTCGACGACCTCAAGATCAGGTTTGCGCTTTCCGCTTTCGTAGCGTCCGAGGCTCTGCTGTGTCGTGCCGATACCTTCCGCAACCTCGCGCTGTGATTTACTTCCGCGCAACTCACGAATGCGCTCTGAGAACAGTTTTAAGTCCATATGCTGCTCCTCCTTTAGGAAAATTTTTTCCGGATTCGGAAGAATATTTCCGGATTCGGAAAATAAACCGACCGTTTAAGAAAGATTTTTCAATTGCTTGACAAATGGCGGATTCTATGATACAATTTATTTTAGAGAACCTATCGTCATCGCTGTAATCATTATAGCAGTCTTTATGTGGTTTGTCAAGAGGTGGTGTGAAAAATGTGAGAAAAATGCAGGAAGAAGCAGGCGGTATGAAGAAAGAGAGGTTTATCATGAAAAGAGCAACTCAGGAAATCAGGGAGTATGCAGCAAAGAACAGCGTCTATCTCTGGGAAATCGCACTGGCGCTGGGCATCTCAGAGCCGACCATGACCAGAAAGCTCCGCACGGAGCTCCCTGAGCGCGAGCGTGAAATGATCATTCGAGTCATCAACGAACTTGCAGCCATGCGCCGAATCAACTATTGATCCTCCAATAGAAGCAGAAGGTTCAAACCGTCGAGAGAAAGAGAGGTACACATGAACATGATGCAGAACACCAACATTCCCGTTATGAAAGGTATTATCGAGTGCGCCGAGCTCTTCGGTATCAGCCGGCATTACTGCCGCCAGCTCGCTCTGACCGGTGCGGTCAAGGCTGTGCGTGTCGGGCGCGGCAAAATCCTCATCAATGTGCAGAGCATGGCGGACTTCTTCAACCAGTCTTCCATTCCTGAGCCGGAGGATGAGTCCCTGAATCAGGGCGTCATCCAGCCGATTCCGATCAGACTGTGAGGTGGGATATGGCAAACAGACGGATGTTTTCAGGCGCAATCGTCAGTTCTGCCCGCTTCCTGCAAATGGGACAGACTGCCCGACTGCTCTACTACGATCTCGGAATGCACGCGGATGATTCCGGCATTGTCGAAGCGTTCACTGTCATGCGAATGACCGGTGCGAGCGAGGATGATCTGAAACTGCTGGCTGCAAAGGGCTTCATCGTAATTCTCAACGCCGATCTGGTCACCTACATCTGGGACTGGAAAGCAAATAACATGATCCGCAGTGACCGCCGTCAGCCGAGTTTGTATGAGGATCTGCTTACACAGTACAAAAACGGTGAGATGATCCCCTATCTGTGTGCTGCGGACAGACTGCCGACCGGCTGTCAACCAAATGACAACCAACTGACAACCACTTGCCAACCAGATGACAACCAACTGACAACCACTTGCCAACCAAGTGACAACCAAACGTCAACCAACTGTCAACCTAGTATAGGTAAGTATAGTATAGGTAAGGTTAGTATAGAAGAGGATGGTGCTCCGGCGTCTGTCCGTCATAAATACGGTCAATATCAGAATGTATACCTGACTGATGAAGAGATGAGCACACTCCAGACTGAATTCCCGAACGACTGGCAGAAGCGTATTGAAGCGGTCTCGGAGTATGTTGCATCGACCGACAAGCATTACAAGAACTTCCTCGCGGTGATCCGTTCTTGGGCGAAGAAAGATCAGAAACCAGTGTCGCAAATCCCGACACAGGTTCAGCCGGTATATAATTTGGATGGCATCTTCTGATGCGGTCGGGAAGTTACGTCACAATACCGTCAACTGTCATTCTCGTAATGGAGCCGCGCACTGCGCGGTGGAGGGGGTGTTTACTTGAGTGCAATCAGAAATGTATTCGATGTTCTTGCAACCAAAGCGGAAGCAGCGATCCCGATTCAGGACAGTGACTACACCGATGAAGCAACCGGCCTGCTCATGTGCGGCAAGTGTCATACGCCGAAGCAGTGCCGACCGTTCCCTGATTCAGATATTGCCGTATACTGCCTGTGTGTCTGCATGAAAGCCGATGATGATGCAATGCGCGAAAGACTCCGGCGGAACGAAATCGAACAGCGGCGTAATATCTGCTTTCACGGTTCCGATCTGATCGGCACGGTATTCGCGGATGATGACGGGAAAGCGCCGACACTTACCAAGACCTGCAAAGCGTATGCAGAGAACGTAACCGGAGTCAACAGCCGTGACTGGCTGCTGCTCTGGGGCGACTGCGGAACCGGCAAGTCATTCATGGCAGCGTGCATTGCGAATGCTGCAATTGATGCCGGCATGACGGCGCGGTTCATCACAGTCTCCGAGATCGAACAGCATCTCTGGAACAGTCCTGACAAAGCAGCGGTGTATGATGAAATGAATCGCACCGGACTGCTCGTGATTGACGACTTCGGCTGCGAACGCCGTACAGATTACATGGACGAGATCAAGTTCAATCTGATTGACGGAAGACTTCGCAGCGGAAAGCCCTGTGTCATCACATCGAATCTCACACTTAATGACTTCGCAGCGCCCGTCGATCTCACACAGAAACGAATCATCAGCCGGATATTTGAGCGTGCAAAGACATTCCATGTGCAAGGTGATGACAGAAGATTCGCGGCATTAAAGAGCAGAGCCGAACAGTCATCATCAAGCGAGAAGTAAGGAGAATGCAAATGAAAAGAACACGGCGAAGAGTCGGACCGATTTCTGTCTACCTCACCCGCGAGCAGATCAACGCGCTGATTTATTTGCTTGACTGTTTTTCCGCAGCGGATGCAAACAACAAACTCGCTGCCGATGCCGAAAAGCTCAAGCGCAAGATTTTGCTGCACGGACGCACATTCAATGATCGGGGTGATGAAAAAGTATCGCTGTATTTTTACGAGGAAGAGGCATCGACGCTGATTCTGCTGACGAGTATCTATGTCTTGGCGTTTGGAAATCAGACGAACGACTATTATGAACAGATCGGTTTGACGCGGAAGGGTGTGGGAAGCTCCCACGATGCAGAGCAATTCCATTCGACGAGTTGAGCGGCGAATCCCAAGTCAGTCCTGTTCAGCCGAAACGGGCGGTACAGGACTGATATTGGGTGGAGTATCCATGAAGTTCTGAAAACGACGTTTTTGCGTTCTTTCACAGAATGAACACACATTGAAAAAGAAGGAAAGGAGGACGGGCGTGAAAAATCTGAGCATCAGCTTTACACTCGGAAAAGCGTGCGCCGTTCACGGTTCGAACATCCAGCATAACAACAGAAAGTTCACCGCGGAAAATGTTGACCCTACACGCATCGCGCACAACATCACCTACAAGCAGCAGTACGTCGAAGATGCCTACAACCAGTTGTTCGGAAAAGCGCTGCGTGAGTATAACGCAAAACAAAAGAAACCTTGCCGCATGATCGACAATTACTACGCGCACATTGTTCACGGTCATCGGGAAGAACCCTACTATGAAGTGATCGTGCAGTTTGGTGACTGCCACACTGCGGCATCAAGGACGCCAGATGGTGATCGCGTAAAAGAAATGCTCGACGAGTACATAAAGTCGTTTCAGCAGCGGAATCCAAATCTTTACGTCTTCAATGCGGTGCTGCACGATGATGAAGCATCGCCGCATCTGCACATTGACTTCATTCCGTTCTATACGAAAGGCCGCAGCATCGGACTGAGCAAAGGCGTATCCATGCGTGCAGCGCTGAAAGAAATGGGATACGTTCCGAAAAACAGCAGCGTGAATCAGCTGGTCATGTGGGAAGAGTCGGAGCGGAAGTATATGGAAGAACTTTTGCATCGGCACGGTTACGAGCGTGAGGATAAGGACGCGCACTATCTGCACATGACCGTCGATCAGTACAAATCATCGCAGGAAGCAAAACGCATGACAGAATCGCTGCGGGCATCGCGGTCAGTGAGCTGCTTTGAAGACATGAGTGCATTAAAGATGCAGCTTGCGCAGACTCAGCACCGCGCTGATGTGTTGGAAGCGCAGCAGGAATCGCCGTATATGTCGTTCTATTACGCGGACGATTCAAAGCAAACCTTTGTCCAGGACGAACTCCGGCGGCGCGGCATTCCGTTCCGCGAAACCGAAAACGGCTTCGAGGCGCAGAAGTGTTATGTCGATGAGATCCGGAAGGTTGAGGATAACTACCGGCGACCGAAACGTGCGGCGCGCGATCAGCTGCGTGATGATGTTGACAAAACGCTGATGCAGTCGAAAGACTTTGAGGAATTCCTGAAACGGTTGGAACAGTTGAAGTATGAAGTGAAGCGCGGTAAATATATCGCGGTGCGCCCGCAGTTCGACGCAAACTATATCCGGCTGAAATCGCTCGGAGAGTTTTACAGCGAAGATGCACTGCGGAATCGGCTGTCGGCAAAATATGAATATGAGCGAGATTTGATTCGAAAATTACAAGAAGCCAAAGTGAACAATGCGCCGAACAGTCGCGTGCTCACAATAATGCACTCTTATATTGTTGCTTTTTCAAAAGGGTATTTTCCGGTTCACAAAAAGAATCCGAAAGGTATTCTGACTTGGAAGAACGATGCGGAGCTTGACCGTCTGCTTGAGCTGAATGCGAAGATCAACAACGGAGCAACACTGAATTCTCTACGCGCCGACATGGCTGAGAAGGAGCAGGCAGTTCGGGAGATCGAACGGTCGATCAGCGGGTGCGGAACTTCTGACCCGATGGTGACAGACAAGCTGAACATCGCGCTGCAAATTGCGCAACAGGAGCTCAAAGAGGCTGCCGATTGGGTTACGACTGCGGAGCAGGTCCTCGGCGGAACTTATCTGCAATGCATCGGCGATCAGGAACGGCAGCGGCGGGAATCGGAGTATTTGTATAACGGTACCAAACCGGCGGATGAGGGGACGCAGCCGGAAACGCAGATCGCTGTTCCACATCGGCGAAAGTAAGGATGTAACGAAATGTTACCCCTATGGCAGAGTTCGTAGAGTTCAGTTGAAGAAAAGTTGAGTAAGTCAAATGGTCCTCCCAGCTTTTGAATATGTAGAGTGTGGGTAAAACTGTCAATTTGCCAGTTTTGAAATCGAGAAGCAGATAGCATAACAAATCATTATGTAACCGTCAAGTATTTCGCGTCCATGATGAAAGAACCATCCCCGCCGAAATGGCGGGGATGGTGGTTTACGAATCAAAAGGCAGTATGATTGTCCCGGCAGGCTGTGAGAACAGGTCTGTCAGGTAGCGCTCTGCATCTA
>JAFWUX010000050.1 GCA_017523995.1 Oscillospiraceae bacterium
CAAAAGTTTCGCGCAAGCCTTTTCAAAGGCTTGCGGGTCGAGGGCAGCAATGCCAACAACTTAAGATGTTGCGTTTCCCAGTGAATTGCGCTGCAATTCACTTAGGGGCGCCCTCTATCGCAGGGCGCCCCTCTCCGAAATACGATCCACCGGATCGGTTTATCGGATTCACCCCTGCGAGCTCCTAAAGCAGGGGAATTTCGCACTCTGCGGAGTGCGACCAAAGGGCGCCGCCCTTTGGAAACCTGCGAGCTTTTGAAAAAGCTCGACCAAAACTTTTATTTCGGCTTCGCCGTGTGCGCCTTACAGGTACGGATTATTTCAGAAGTTCCCTTAAAGGAGGATATATGACTTATACAATTCGGAAAATGACAGAAAGCGAATACGGTGTGTTGGAGGATTTTCTCTATGAAGCTATCTTTATCCCCGATGGAGTTCCTGCACCGCCAAGAGTAATCGTAAATCAACCTGAATTGCAGGTGTATGTATCTGAATTTGGGAAGAAAGACGGGGATATTGCTCTTGCTGCGGAAGTTGACGGAATAATAATCGGTTCTGTCTGGGTGCGCATTATGAATGATTACGGACATATTGATGATGAAACACCCTCTTTTGCGATTTCTCTGTACAAAGAGTATCGAAACAACGGGATTGGTACTGCTTTAATGAAAGCAATGCTGAATGAACTGAAAAAAGCAGGATATAAACAGGCCTCTTTAGCCGTTCAAAAAGAAAACTATGCTGTGAAAATGTACAAAAATGTCGGGTTTATCACGGTTGATGAAAATGACGAAGAATATATTATGGTGTGTAAATTCTGATTTATCTGATTACGGCAGCGGTCGGGCACTCAAGCGAAAGCTCCGGTCAACTGACATTCCCGAAACGGCTGTCGGCACTGCCGACTTTGGAGGCGGGCACTGCCAGCGCAAATTGAATGCAGGCACAGCCAACTTCGATTGATTCATAAACACTCGATGAAGCCAGCAAACACAAAACAGACCTTTAGCAAAATGGAGGCGGGCACTGCCCGCTGCGATTGATTCATAAACACAAGATGAAGACAGCAGACACAAAACAGACCTTTAGCAAATTGGAGGCGGGCACTGCCCGCATGGAGGTGTGAAATATGGAGGACATGAATTTTATCAGACTGAAAGAATTGTATCATCCTGTTTTCTTTGAGAATCCGGTAGATTCGCAAATTGCAGAGGCAATGAGAAATGCTGACCGTCTTCATCTGAAAGCGCCCGTCATGAACAGAGTGATCGAACTGCTGTCAGAATACGGACGGTTTTATTTTACGAAAACGGAACGTATATCCGGAGATGTGCTCATATTTCATTTCTTCCCCTTATACTTCCCGTATTATCTGGAAAACAATCAGGACAGAGCCGCATTTCTCGGCGGTTACCGGAATCGCAGCTGCGGTTTGTACGGGAATGAGGAAACCCGTTATATTGAATCATTCTATATAGATGCAGCCGGTTTCATCTGGAATCAGGATCATCGGCTGATCGCTGAGAATATCACGGATTTCTGGGCATATATCGCGGAAAGGGAATATGATTATCACCCGGAGATTACCGAAGATGTCATGCGTATCATGCGGCGTGCCGGGTGGTATGAAGGCAGAAAAAACAATATTGATGCACTTCTTGAAGAATGCATGGATGATGATGTTTTCCCCTCCGATGTCCAGATTGCCTTTATTCAGGAATTTGGCGGACTTCGCGGCAGTGCACGATTGGAGGGTTTGGGGTTCTGGTTTGCTTCCGCACGGATGCGCAGATGCTTTCAAAATATTGCGAATAGTGCGAAAGAACAAGTCTGGACGTTAGAAAGATCAATACTTCGTGATTATGGCGCAGACACGCTTTGTGTCGGTTATGGGAATGAATGCGATTTTCCGATATTCCTTACCTCAGACGGTCAGCTGATCCTCCGCGATGTAAAAGTCGGCCGCACAATCTGGGAGGGCATTCAGTGCATATTGGCATACTGAATATTCAGTCCATCGCGCTCAATACGAGAATGGTTCCTGGGCAGCTATAGAAAAACGGCTGTCGGCACTGCCGACCGGCTGCAGACATCTGGAGGCGGGTACTGCCCGCTGTGATTGATTCATAAACACAAGATGAAGACAGCAGACACAAAACAGACCTTTAGCAATTTGGAGGCGGGCACTGCCCGCCGCTGCCGACCGAGCAGTGCCCGCATGGAGGTGTGAAATATGGAGGACATGAATTTTATCAGTCTGAAAGAATTGTATCATCCTGTTTTCTCTGAGAATCCGATAGATTCGCAAATTGCAGAGGCAATGAGAAATGCTGACCGTCATAATCTGGAAGTTCCTGTCCGAGACAGGATTACCGAGTATTTATTAGAATACGGACGGTTTCATTTTAAGAAAATAGAAAGCGCATCAGGAGATGAGCTCAGATTTGATTTCTACCCTTTATTCTTGCCTTTTTATCCGGATTTCAATAGAAAAGTTGCGTTCATCGGCGGCTATCGAAATTGCGGCTGCAGTTTGTACGCCCATGATGATTCCTTTTATATTGAAAAATTCTATGTGGATTCAGCCGGTTTGATCTGGAATCAAGATCATCGGCTGATTGCTGAGAATATTATAGATTTCTGGAAATATATCATTGAGAAAGAATATGATTTTCACCCTGAAATTTCTAGTGATGTTATAACTTTTTTACGAAACGCAGGGTGGTGTGTAGGAAGAAAAATCGATATTGATTCACTTATTGAAGAGTGTATGGATGATGATGTTTTTCCGTCCGACATACAAATTGCGTTTGTTCAGGAATTTGGCAACCTAAGCGGTATTCAACTGAATGATGATGCAGAGTTCTGGTTTTCAAGTAAACGAATGAATAGATGTTATGCTAATACTGCGAAAAAACAAGTTCGAACAGAAGAAAAATGGGCACTTCACCACTATGGAGTAGACACGCTTTGCGTTGGCTATTGTAATGACGGAATGGATCCGATATTCCTTACCACAGACGGTCAGCTGCTTACTCGCAGCCGTAAAGTCGGCCGCACAATCTGGGAGGGCATTCAGTGCATATTGGCATACTGAATATTCAGTCCGTCGCGCTCAATACGAGAATGGTTCTTTGGCAGCTATAGAAAAACGGCTGTCGGCACTGCCGACCGGCTGCAGACATTTGGAGGCGGGCACTGCCAGCGCAAATTGAATGCGGACACAGCCAACTTCGATTGATTCAAAAACACAAGATGAAGACAGCAGACACAAAACAGACCTTTAGCAAATTGGAGGCGGGTACTGCCCGCAGATTTTTTCGGAAAACACTTGACAAACGATTCCGGATATGCTATAATACAGATAGTTGAACAGCTGTTCAACTATCGGAACGGAGGTACAGCATGGAAGAACAGCCGGTCTGCTCCTGCGAGATCATCCATGAGGATGTTGTGCGCGATGTCCGCGCGCAGCTTCTGGATAAGGAGCGCTATATTTCTCTCGCCACCCTTTTCAAGCTGTTCGGTGACGGCACGCGCGTTCAGATTCTGCACGCTCTGGAGCAGCATGAGCTCTGTGTCTGTGATCTGGCGGCACTGCTCGGTCTGACCAAATCAGCCGTTTCGCATCAGCTCAAGTCGCTGCGGCTCGCAAGGCTTGTCAAATACCGCAGGGACGGGCAGAATGCCTATTATTCGCTCGCGGATGACCATGTGAAGAAAATCCTTGACATGGGCTATGAGCACATTTCAGAATGAATAAGTGCGGGGATTCCCCGCATTTATTTCGGACAGATAGTTGAACGATTGCTCAATTATTTGCCTACAGAACGGAGGATAAACATGGAGCTTGTCTACACGCTGAAAGGTCTGGATTGCCCGAACTGCTCGGCGAAAATCGAGAAGGAAGTCGGGGCGCTCGAGCAGATCACAGAGGCGAATGTCAACCTCATGCAGCAGACGCTGACCGTCAAGACGGCGCACGCGGCGGAGGAAATCCGCGAACTGATCAAGGGTATTGTCCACAAGCATGAGCCGGATGTCGAAGTCATTGCAAAGGGCGGGCATGCGCATCATCATGACCATGCGCAGGTGCTGACCTACACGCTGAAAGGTCTGGACTGCCCGAACTGCTCGGCGAAGATCGAGCAGGAAGTCGGGGCGCTCGAGCAGATCACAGAGGCGAATGTCAACCTCATGCAGCAGACGCTGACCGTCAAGACGGCACACGCGGCGGAGGAAATCCACGAACTGATCGAGGGCATCGTCCACAAGCATGAGCCGGATGTCGAAGTGATCGCGAAAGGCGGGCATGCGCACGAGCATCATCATGATCATGAACACGAACACGGGCACTGCTGCGAGCATGAACACGAACACGAACATGAGCACAGCCACGCGCATGAACATGCACATGCTCACGCGGAGACGCGCACGGCGAAAAAGCCTGACCGCAATCGCGTCATGACGCTGCGGATTCTGGCGGGCGCGGCGGTCTTTGCCGTCGGTGCGGTGATGCACTATCTGCTGCATGCACCTGCCATGGCGGTGTTTGCCGTGATGCTCGTCTCGTACATCATCCTCGGGTGGGATGTTGTCTGGACGGCGCTCCGCAATATCACAAAGGGTCAGATTTTTGATGAGCACTTCCTCATGAGCATCTCGACGATCGGTGCATTTGCGCTCGGCGAGTATCCGGAGGCGGCTGCCGTCATGCTGTTTTATCAGGTCGGCGAATTCTTCCAGTCGCTTGCCGTGCAGCGCTCGCGCAAGTCGATCTCGGCGCTGCTCGATATCCGCCCCGATACCGCGAATGTCCTGCGCGGCGGAACGGTCTCGGAGACGGCGGCGGAGGATGTCTGTATCGGGGAGCAGATTATCGTGCGCGCAGGTGAGCGCGTTCCGCTGGACGGCGTTGTCACCGAGGGCGAATCCATGCTCGATACTACGGCGCTGACCGGCGAATCCGTCCCGCGGCATGTGCGGCCGGGCGATGAGGCGCTTTCGGGCTGCATCAACCAGAGCGGCACGCTGACGGTCCGCGTCACAAAGCCGTTCAGCGAATCGACTGCATCCAAGATCATTGACATGGTCGAGAATGCTGCCGCACGCAAAGCCCCGACCGAGAATTTCATCACAACATTTGCGCGGTATTATACGCCGGTGATTGTGATTCTGGCGGTTCTGCTTGCCGTGGTGCCGCCGCTGCTGCTGCACGGTGTCTGGGCAGAGTGGATTCGCAGAGCATTTGTCTTCCTGATTGTTTCGTGCCCCTGCGCGCTGGTCATTTCGATTCCGCTGACCTTCTTCGGCGGTATCGGTGCGGCATCCAAGCACGGTGTGCTCGTCAAGGGCAGCAATGATCTCGAGGCGCTGAGCAAGGTGCGCGCGATTGTCTTTGATAAAACCGGTACGCTGACTAAGGGCGAGTTCAATGTCGCGCAGATTCTGCCCGCAGAGGGCGTCTCCCAATCTGAGCTGCTCAAATATGCGGCGGGCTGCGAGCGCAATTCCAATCACCCGATCGCGTCTTCAATTCTTGCGGCGTATCCGGATGATGTCAATGCGCTGACCGTCACGGACAGCACGGAGATTTCCGGCTACGGTCTGCAGGCGACCGTTGAGGGCAGGAAAATCCTCGCGGGCAGCGGCAGACTCATGGAGAAAAAGGGGATCGACTATCCGCGCTGTGAGGGGACGGGCACAAAGGTCTATCTCGCGGCGGACGGGAAGTATCTCGGTTGCATTCTGATTGCGGATTCGCTCAAGCCTGACGTCAGGCAGACGCTCAGCGGACTGCGCGGCGCGGGTATCTCGCAGATGGTCATGCTGACGGGCGACAACAAGGAGATTGCCGATGCGGTTGCAAAGGAGCTGAAGCTTGACGCCTGCTATGCGGAGCTGCTGCCCGAGAACAAGGTCGAAAAGCTCGAGGCGATTGCGGAGAAAATGCCCGAGGGCGAAAAGCTCGCGTTTGTCGGCGACGGCATCAATGATGCGCCGGTGCTGGCACGCGCGGATGTCGGCATTGCAATGGGCGCGCTCGGTGCGGATGCGGCGATCGAGGCGGCGGATGTTGTCCTGATGACCGATGAACCCGCAAGGCTCGGCGATGCAATCCGTGTTGCAAAGCAGACCAAGCAGATCGTGATGCAGAATATCATCTTTGCGCTCGGTGTCAAGATTCTGCTGCTGATTCTCGGTGCCTGCGGGCTTGTCGGCATGTGGTGGGCGGTCTTCGGCGATGTCGGTGTTACGGTGCTCGCTGTTCTCAACGCCATGCGCATGCTGCGGAAGTGAGCGCGGGATGCTGCGCGTCCGCCGATTATAAGTGAATAGATGAAGCCGCTCCGGTCAGCGATGACGGGAGCGGCTTTGTTTGCGGCGCGGTTTCTTTTCGGCGCCTTATGCCCGCGCAAGGTCGGTACACCGCCGCGCCGCGACTGTCACCTCTGCCCCGAGCGCCTGCAGTCTGCTTTGCAGTGCGCGGCTCACTCTGCCCGCCCCGAGAATCAGGCACGGCAGACGGTGCAGCACGACCGGAAGCTCCTGCATCGCGATCTGAATGGCGCCCTCTGCCGTCGGGACGGCATTGCGCAGCGCAAAGGTCTCTCTTGCGGCGTAATCCTCGCAGCGCAGCCCTGCGGATTCGATCAGTGTGCGCTCCTGCGCTGTGAATCTGCCGCCGAGCACCAGTCCGTCCGGTCTGACTAGCGGCAGCAGCGCCGAAAGCCGGATTGCACTGCTCCCGAACGGCGTATGCAGAAAGCCGCCCTCCTGTGTGACCGGCATCGGCAGAATCAGCGCATCCAGCATTTGCGGCAGATCCTGCATATGTTCCGCAGCCGTCAGCGATTCCGGCAGTGTCCCGAAGCGGTCGAAGCCCGTCACGGTGACAGCGCAGGTCCGGCTCAGCGCCTCTGCCGCACTGAGCTGCCGCAGATCGCCGCCTGCTACGAGCAGCCGTTTTTGTGTATCTGTCATTCGCTTCACTCCTCTTTTGCATGTGTTCTCCGGTGTTTCCGGATTGCTCTATGGTATGCGAAATTTGCCGAAACGGTGCCGGCAGGGCCGGCCTCCAATTTGCTAAAGGTCTGTTTTGTGTTTGCTGGCTTCATCATGTGTTCAAGAATCAATCGCGGGCAGTGCCCGCCTCCAATTTGCTAAAGGTCTGAGTTGTGTTTGCTGGCTTCATCTTCTGTTTTTGAATCAATCGAAGTTGGCTGTGCCTGCATTCAATTTGCGCGGGCAGTGCCCGCATCCATATTGTTAAAGGTCTGTTTTGTGTTTGCTGGTTTCATCTTGTGTTTATGAATCAATCAAAGTTGGCTGTGCCTGCATTCAATTTGCGGCGGGCAGTGCCCGCATCCATATTGCGAAAGGTCTGATTTGTGTTTGCTGGCTTCATGTTGTGTCTAAGAATCAATCGAAGTTGGCTGTGCCTGCATCTATTATTTCATAGCTGTTCAAGAACCATTGATAAGATCATCCGAGCAGCGGATACCGCATCTTCTCACTCCTCTCTGCTCACTATTTCAAATCCGCCGCAGGCGGCACCGCAATTTCTCATTTCTCATTTCTCATTTCTCATTTTCATCAACTCCTCACTTCTCACTCCTATCTCCTCACTCGATTATAAATCCGCCGCCGCAGGCGGCACCGCAATTTTTCATTTCTCATTTCTCATTTCTAATTCTTTCCGTGCTCACTCTCGTCTTGCTTTTTCGCGGAGAATGTGATATAATCGGGGGGAGGGGGCGAGAGAAATGAAGAAGAAACGTATTTTTGATATCATTCAGATCGGCAATACAGAGGATCTGCCGAGCCGCGCGTTTGACTGGTTCATTGTGGCGGTTATTATCCTCAATATTCTTGTGATGTTTCTCGAGACGTTTGATTTTTTTGCGCCGCTGTATCCGGTGCTGCGGATGATCGAAGTTGTCACGGCGGGCATCTTCTGCGTGGAGTATATCCTGCGCATCTGGACGGCGGATCTGCTCTATCCCGACCGCACACCGGCGAAAGCAAGGCTGCGGTTCCTGCGCTCGTTTGACGGCGTGGTCGATCTGATGACGATTCTGCCGTTCTTTTTCCTCGACGGCTTCATCGTCTTCCGGATGCTGCGCGTTGTGCGGATTCTGCATCTGTTCCGCATCAATGCGCAGTATGATTCCTTTCAGGTCATCACAACGGTTCTCTATGAAAAGCGCAATCAGATTCTTTCCTCGGTGTTTATCATCATCGTGCTGATGCTCTCCTCATCGCTCTGCATGTACGGCGCGGAGCATGATGCGCAGCCGGAGAACTTTCGCAATGCATTCTCCGGCATCTGGTGGAGCATGTCCACGCTGCTGACCGTCGGCTACGGCGATATCTACCCCGTGACGGTTGTCGGCAAGGCAATGGCGATCTGTATCGCTTTCTTAGGCGTCGGCGTGGTTGCCATCCCGACCGGTATCATCAGCGCCGGTTTCGTCGAGCAGTATACGCAGAAGGAGCACGCGGATACCCGCTTTCAGGATGTGCGCGAGGTCGGGGAGCTGCTGCTCAATCCGGACCACGATTTCTGCGGAAAGACCGTCGGGGATGTCCAGTCCGATTATCAGCTTCAAATCCTGCTCGTGCTGCGTGATGGTCTGACGGTGCTGCCGCGGAATGATCTGCAGCTTGCGCCGCAGGATCTCCTGATTCTGCATTCGGATAAAATTGTGAAATAATGAAAGCCCGAACGCGGAGCATGTACTTCGCATTCGGGCTTTGGTGTATTCTGTTTGGCTTGCAGCATTACAGCAGCTCTGTCGGCTCGGGGAGCGTGCGCAGGAGATTATCCATCTGCGAGCGGTTTGCAATCCATTCGCTGAATGCCGTCGCGGAGCCTGCCGCGATGCCCATGCGCAGTGCTTCGGTCAGCGACTGCCCCTTTGCGCAGGCTGCGAGGAATCCGCCGAGCATTGCATCGCCGGAGCCGACCGCGTTCTTGACCTGACCGTGCGGCGCCGAAAGATGCCACACTCTGTTTTCATCGGTAAAGAGCAGCGCGCCCTCTGCACCGAGCGAGAGCAGGGCATTCTGCGCGCCCCATTCGATCAGCTTTCTGCCGTAGGGGAGGGCATCCCACCATGTATCAATGGTGCCGTCATCATCAAAGAGCGAGCAGAGCTCCCGCAGATTCGGCTTGACCACAAACGGATGCAGCGCAAGCGCCTCACGCAGCGTTTCACCCTCTGCATCGACTGCAAACCGGACGCCGCTGTCGCCGAGTGCCCGCATGACATCCGCATAATGCGTTGCCGGTGCGCCCGCAGGCACGGAGCCCGCCAGCACGATGTAATCGCCGTCGCCGTATTTGCGCAGCTTCTGCAGCATCATCTCGGTTTCTGCCGGAGAGACCGAGACGCCTCTGCCGTTGAGCTCGGTCACGGCATGGTCTTCCTTGACCTTTAAGTTGATGCGGTTCATCTGGTTCGGCACCTTGATCCAGTCGGTCGGGATCTGTGTCCGCAGAAGCTGCTCTGCGATCATTGTGCCGGTTGTGCCGGAAAGATAGCCGTAGACGGTTGTCGGGATTTCAAGCTGCTGCAGAATCAGCGAGACATTGACGCCCTTGCCGCCTGCGGTGATCCGCTCATGCGAGGTGCGGTTGACATTATTGTGCATCAGCGGTGCTTCCAGCAGAACGGTGTAATCGACTGCCGGATTCATCGTAACGGTTGCGATCATGGGGATTTCTCCTTTTCATCCGTGCATTGCGCAAAGGGTGCGCCTGTGATTTTATATGCGTGGCTGCGGTGCAGTATGCGGTGCCTGCTGCTACTGCTTCGGGAAACAGAACCGGATTGTCACGGCGCAGAGCACTGCCGCCGCGATCCAGAGCAGGATGTATCCTGCCGTGCGCCGCAGAATCTGCCGGAGCAGCTGACGGCGCTGTGCATCCCGCAGCAGAATTCTGCCCGCGGATTCTGCGGCATGTGCAGGATTCTGCGGATAATCGCCGGAGAGAAACAGGCTGCGCTGCATCGCAAACCGGATTTCATCGCCCGCCTTTGCGCCGGTCTCTGCCGGAAAGCAGACCCTGTGCTGCAGCAGGCGGCTGTCCGTGAATGTCACGGTCAGGAGCGTCTGCGCGTTCTGCTCCGTGATATCCTCAACCGTGCCGCGGAAGGACTGCCACTCGGTCAGCGGCAGAAAGATTCTGCTAAGCCCGCGGACAACCAGTGCAAAGAGCAGTGCAAGCGCGGAACCGGTCAGAAAATAGCGCCACTTTCCGAGTGTGCGCATCAGCATCCAGACCGCTGCCAAGCCGATCCCCCCCCTCTGCATCGACAAAAAATCACCTTTTCCTTTATTATATCACATTCTCCGCTAAAAAGCAAGACGAGAGCGAGCACGGAAAGAATTAGAAATGAGAAATGAGAAATTGCGGTGCCGCCTGCGGCGGCGGATTTATAATCGAGTGAGGAGATAGGAGTGAGAAGTGAGGAGTTGATGAAAATGAGAAATGAGAAATGAGAAATGAGAAATTGTGGTATGCGCTTCGCGCATAAATCTATAACGTGAGGAGAGAGGAGTGAGAAGATGCGGTATCCGCTGCGCGGATGATCTTATCAATGGTTTTTGGACAGCTATGAAATAATAGATGCAGGCACAGCCAACTGTGATTGATTCAAACACACAAGATGAAACCAGCAAACACAAAACAGACCTTTAGCAAAATGGAAGCCGGCACTGCCGGCTTGCATTATTGGGGGAAATGCGGTATAATACAATAGAATCAATCAAACACGCGGAAAGGAGTAATTGCATGCCGCCGAAAATGGTTCTTGCCATGAAAGGCACCGTCGATGACGTTCTGTTCTACAAAGAAGAGGACGGCTACATCGTGTTCGATCTCGAGACCGAGGAGGCGATGATCACTGTTGTCGGGGAGCTCGGTCTGCTTGAGCCCGGAGAAGAAGTCGAGCTGACCGGAAACTTTGTCACGCACCCGCGCTTCGGGCAGCAGTTCCGCGCAGACAGCTGCGTCCGCGCACTGCCCTCGACTGTTGTCAATATCGAGCGCTATCTGGCAAGCGGCGTCATCCGCGGCATCGGCAAGGCGCTCGCTAAGCGGATCGTCAGCGAATTCGGCGAGTTTACGCTGCAGGTCATCGAGAAGGAACCCGAGAAGCTCTGCCGGATCAAGGGCATCTCGCCGCAGAAGTGCGAGGAGATCACTGAAGCCGCACAGCAGATCTTCGGGCTGCGCAGTCTCATGGGCAGACTGCAGGCGTTCAGCATTCCGGCATCGGTTGCGATGAAAGCCTACCGGCGCTGGGGTACACCGGCATGGGAGCTGATTCAGGAGAATCCCTACCGGCTCTGCACCGAGGGCATCGGACTGGATTTCCGCGCCGCAGAGCGCATTGCGGCGGCACTGCAGATTCCCGCAAACTCCCCGAAACGGCTGCTCGCGGGTTTCCGCTGGCTGCTCGAAACTGCCGCGCTGGAAGGTCACACCTGCCTGCCCTTTGCGGATTTCCATGCCGTTGCGCTGCAGGGGCTCGGCATTCAGGAGCAGGATTTCCAGACCGGCTATGCCGAGGCGATCGAGGAGCACGTCATCTATCTCTATCACGCGGCAGAGGCGGATTTTATCTATCTGGACATCTACTATCATGCGGAGGACTTCATCGCCTCGCGCATTGCGGCAAAGCTTGCGTTCTCCTCGCCGGAGGAATTTGACTGCGCAAAGGCGATCGAGCAGGAGGAGCAGGCGACCGGCATCACCTATGCGGAGCAGCAGAAAAAGGCAATCTCTGCGGCGTTTTCACGCGGTATCATGGTGCTGACCGGCGGCCCCGGTACCGGTAAAACCACAACGCTCAACGGCGTCATTCATCTGTGCACGAAGGCGGGCAGCACGGTTCTGCTCGCTGCCCCGACCGGCAGAGCCGCCAAGCGCATGACCGAGCTGACCGGCAGAGAGGCGAAGACCATCCACCGGCTGCTCGGTACGGAATATAATGACAGCGGCGAGCTGACCTTTATGCACGATGAGCAGAATCAGCTGCAGGCGGATGTCATCATTGTGGACGAGGTCTCCATGGTCGATACACTGCTCTTTGCAGGTCTGCTGCGGGCTGTCCGGCTTTCGGCGCGCATTGTGCTCGTCGGCGATGTCGATCAGCTGCCGTCGGTCGGGGCGGGGCAGCTTTTGCAGACGCTCATCGAGAGCAGACGCATTCCCGTTGTCCGTTTGACAGAGATTTTCCGGCAGGCGCAGGAGAGCTGCATCATCCGCAGCGCGCACCAGATTGTCAGCGGCGAAATGCCCGATCTGC
This sequence comes from Oscillospiraceae bacterium, assembly GCA_017523995.1. The sequence goes on from JAFWUX010000050.1 coordinate 12,321, forward strand.
GCGAAAAACAGAGCGATTTCTTCTTCTTCGACCGCCGCAACGCCAATGAAGCCGCGGCGTTCCTCAAAGACCTCTACAGCCGCCGTTTGCCGCAGGCTTACGGTTTCAAACCGCAGAGCGATATTCAGGTGATCTCGCCGACGCGCAAGGGCATCCTCGGCACGGTCATGCTGAACCAGATGCTGCAGGAGACGGTCAATCCGGCACAGTACGGCAAGATGATTATGAAAAATCTGCTCTACACCTTCCGCGAGGGTGACAAGGTCATGCAGATCCAGAATCAGTATGACATGGAATGGGCGAAGGACGGCGAGCGCGGAACCGGTATCTTCAACGGCGATATGGGCACAGTCACGGTCATTGACAAAGCCGCGAACACGCTGAAGGTCGATTTTGACGGCAAGATCGTTACATATCGCCCCGATCAGCTCGATCAGCTTGAGCTCGCCTATGCCGTCACGGTGCATAAAAGTCAGGGCAGCGAATTTGAAGCCGTAATCCTTGTGCTGCCCGAGGGCAGAGACCGTCTCAGCTACCGCAGTCTGCTGTATACGGCGGTTACGCGTGCGAAAAAGCTGCTCATCCTGATCGGTTCGCCCTACAAGGTGCACGAAATGGTGCAGAATCATCAGCGGACGGTGCGGTATTCCTGTCTCTCAGATATGCTGCAGAACATGCTCAGCCGCGAGGAAGATGAATCATGAAGCGCGCAGAAATGCTGCTGCTCGATATTCTTTATCCGAACCGCTGTGACTGCTGTGACGCGCGCATCCCCTATGATCTGCTCATCTGCGGGGATTGCACCGCACTGCTGCTCGGGCAGCGCATTGACTACGCGGACTGGGCGCAGGATCATCCGGAGAATCCGTGGACGGCGGGCACTGTGCTGTTCTCCTATGCGGATGCGGCGCGGACGGGCGTGCTTGCCATGAAGGACGGCAGACGCGGCTTTTGCAGATTTTCAGCGAAGCTGCTTGCGGAATCGCTTGCCGAAACACCGGGAATCGACTGCGTGACATGGGTTCCGGTGACGGCAAAGCGCAGAAAACAGCAGGGCTATTCGCATGCGGAGTATCTTGCGGGATGCATCGCGGAGGAGCTTGGAATCCCTGTGCGCGGCGGACTTTTAGAGGAGCATGCGGGCACAGTCCGGCAGCATGATCTGCCTGCTGCGGAGCGCGAAGCCTATGCGCTGCGCTTTACCGGTACGGGTGCCGATCTCAGCGGGCTGCATATCCTGCTTGTGGATGACATCCTGACAACCGGCGCGACACTCCGCCGCTGTGCATCGCTGCTGCTGGAAATGGGTGCGGCGCGTGTCGATATTGCTGCTGTCTGCGCAAGCATCCGTGAGGAGAAAGAGGTATCTCCGGCGGCGGATTTATAATCGAGTGAGGAGATAGGAGTGAGAAGTGAGGAGTTGCGGTATGCGCTTTGCGCATGGATTGATAAAAGCGCCGCGCTGGGTGCCCAAAACGAAAGCCGCTCCAAACATCCAATTGGAGCGGCTTTCGTTTTTATTTCAATATCAACATGGGGACGGGGAGTACATGTGAATAGTGAATAGGGAAAAGTGAAAAGAGAATAACAAAATGGGGTCTGGGGGCGAGCAGCCTCCATTATAAATCCATCGGAGATACCGACAAAAAGAAGTATCCGCTTCGCGGATGCTATTTTGAAATGAGGGAAGATACCCCGCTCGCGCAGGGGCCTTCCCTCAAACTCCTATCTTCCCGAGCCCGAACGCTGAGGGAGTTTCGCTCTCTGCGGAGAGCGACAAGGGCTCTGCCCTTCTCTCAAACTCAAAACCCATAGAAAATACGCATTTTTCAGACTTTCATTTTCAAAAATGGGAACTAACAGGGAACTTTTGCACATGGAGAAGGGTATTAAACCCTCAGTAAATCATTGAAGAAACTGTCGATTCGCTCATCAACCAGCTTGCGCTCTGCGGAGAATGTATGCTGATAAACCGATTTCAGAACGCCGTTACTTGCCCAGCCGCCGCGCTCCATTGCGTACTTATCCGGAATGCCGAGCATCAACATGACCGAGGCATTCAAATGGCGCAGCTGATGGAATGTAAGCTGATAGCCGTTTGCTTTGGCAAGTTTCGTCAGATGATTCTTGATGTACTTGTATCCCAGCGGAACGATGAAGTCAGTCTCAGACTGGTGCGGAATCCTGTCAATCAGCGATTGAATGTACGCCGGAACAACAAGACGCCGCGTCGAGTTGAAGGTCTTGTTCAGATCCCGGATCACATCCTGTGTACCAAGATACAGCTTGCTGCGCTGAATCGTCAGGATGCCGTCTTTGATGTCGCCAAACTGCAAGCCGCGTACCTCGCTCATGCGGAGAGACAGCCACATCGCCAGCAGGCACGGCAGTTCAATCTCCGTACCGCGTACCATATGGATCACCTGTTCGGCAGTCGGCAGATCAACCACTTTCGGAATCTTCGGCGGCAGCGTCACATTCCACTGCGGATTGACACCGTACATCTTCAGCGCTGCACCGATCAGATTCTTTGCCTCCGCGATTGTCTTGCGCGTTTTCGTTGCCGCTTCTTCGTTGATCGCCCGCTGCATCACAAAGCTGTCAACATCGTGAATATCCAGCGGCATCAGCATTTGCAGCCGGTTTTTGAGGATGATCTCGTAGCAGTAAACGGTTGACGGCGACAACACATTCTTCTTGCTGTCGATGTAGCCGCGGACAGCCTGCGCAACAGTGAATTTGCTCCGCGCCGTCTGCACGGTTTCAAGGAATTCAGCAGCCAGCATCTCCGCCTGCCATCTGGTCGGCGCGGTGATGGACTTCTTCATCTTCTTTCCGTCGGCGTTTGTGCCGAGGAATACCTGAACCCTCCAGTTGCCGGAGGGCATTTGTTTTGCATTTGCCATAGTATACTCCTTTTCTCAAGGCATACACCATAGCCCTCGCTATCAGTATACACCATTTTCCTGAAAAAGTAAAGTACTATAATAAGATGATTACAACCACATCCTGCGTGTAGGCGTGTATTTCCGATTGTATCGCAAAATTGCGCGTGTGAAAACGTGTGCAGTTTTGCGTGTCATAAACGATTTTCTACACGCCGGATATGTTTCATTCAAGCCGTTTACACGCTTACACGCGAAAGAGATTCTTTCCTTTTGTTGTTGCTTTTCATTCAAGAGTGCAAGGATGCAAAAAATCTTTGTCTTTGCATTCTTGCACCCTTGCATCCTTGACCGCTGCTTTTCCCTCCTTCCCGCCATCCAAGCTTCTCATATCGTAATCATTTGTCTGTCTGTATCGGCATCACCTCATCAAGGGTATTGTGTGAAGGGTTCGGGAAATCTCCCGACTGCGGAGCAGGAAGCATGACAGAGTGAAATAAAATTTTCGGAAACTGTCATGTGTCTGCCGTCAAGGTCGCAGACTTTGCCCATGAAATGAAACGAATGTGAAATGCTCCTGTTTTGATAACCCGAATCGGGTTGTCGAAACAGATAATGGGTAGCACCTATCTGTTGGGGCACTTTTCGAGCGAATTTACACAATTTTCACAGCGTTCATTGCGATATAAGCTAGTGACTGCGTGACACTTTTCGATCATTTTGACTCTTTTTTTGAAAATGAGGCTCATGAAAAGCGAATTATTTTTATAGCATAGTGAATTGCTGTGAAATAAACAGGTGTGATTGTTTCTGTCGGTCAAGTAACGCGTCGAAGAATGCGTCCAGAGCATAACCGATTCCTTTTATCACGAAAATCAAACAGCTGCTGAACTCGAATGATGCTTTTATCAAGCGGAACGGATGTTCTTTTCTTTATTATAGCAAACATTCGTTTTGCTGTCAAGTAGTAAAAAACACGATGCGCAAAATTGTGCACATCATGTTTAGAGCCGTGATTTGTCGGAAATGCTGTCTTAACAACTTGTCATTTTGCTTCGGAGTATGCATTGCGAATAAAACAATCCGTGCAGTATGCCATTGCTGCACGGATCGTTGTTTTATGTTCCCTTTGCATATGTGTCGATCGCAGACTGCGTCGAAGTAAGCGTTGTTTCCGATTCTTCTGTCAGCAAGCCGTCATCGGTCAGAATCGGTGTATCGAGCACGGCTTTGACCGATACTGCGACAGCCGCACAGGAAGCGATCGCCTTTTTGGAATCCGGCTGGTACTGTCGGTAATCCTCGCCCTCGGTCTTGACAATATCCTCCATGCGGTAGATCAGCGGCAGGAAATAGGCATCCAGTCTTGAAAGCAGATTGTAGAACATATATGTCCGGCGGCGGATTGCGGCACATTGTTCAGATGCAATCTCAAGATTTGCGGCAATCTGAATCGCCTCTGCCTGATTTGTCTGTGCTTTTTCCAGATTCTTTTTCGCTGCATGGCCGGTTACGAATCCAAGCACAAGCAATGCCGGGCCTGCCACCAATCCGCCAAGTATTGCAGAACCGCCTGCCATGCCCAGACCGCCAGCTGCGAGCGAGCCGCCGCCGAAGAATGCGAGTGTCGCATTTGTCGCAGCAGCGCCGCTCAGGGATGCAATCGCAGTGCCGGTCGATGCGCACGCAAGTGCCTGTGCTGCGCCGTATGCGCCGAACGCAATCAGTGCTCCGCCTGCGGTTCCGGCAGCTGCACCGCCCGCGATCGAGCCCGCAAAGCTGACAAGCGATTTCATTTCCTCAAAATCGGTACTGTCTATGTGCATCTTCCGCAGTTCTTCCAATCCCTCAGAATCCCGGAAATCAACATTTTTGATCTTTGTGAAGGTATCGAGGAACGATGTGACCGAACTGTTAAGGAGGAACATTTTCAATTCGCCGAGCCGTTCAAGTGCTTTGCCGCATACTAAGCGCTGCCGGTTCAGCAGATCGCTTGCATTTTCAACCAGTTCATTCGCGGATTGGTTGATATGCTTTGCCTTACTGGTATCGACACCGGCTTTAATGGTTTTCACGATGCCGGTGCCGCCGGTTGCTGCGGCAATTCCAATGAATAAAAGCGGTAATGGCATAGTGCTCCCTCCTTACATCGAAATGAGCGATTTCACGCCCTGCATAACGGCATCTTTACGGTCTGCGATCTCGTTGACCATAGCTTCAATGACAAGATATGGACGGTCAGTTGTTTTTATCCAGCTCAGCTCTTTTTCCAGATCGAGCATTGTAAGCAGACTGCTTTCCAGTTCCAGAAATACAGCTTTATCTATCTGTAATTCCTCTACGATCGCCTGAATCAACCTTTTCTCTATTTCTGCACATTCACCATCGCTGTATGCGAATGTTAACAGATTCCAAAGTAGGTGCTTTGGCGTGATGAACGCATCCTGTGTTGGGTTACTGCTTTGAAGTGCTTTCCTGATACCATCAACTAATACTTCATACGACTTTGCCGGATCAGTGATTGTCTTCACTTGTGTATAGCAGGTCTTAACGATACCTGTCCGGTTGATTCGGAAAGACGGATCAAGTTCATTGCCAAGCTCATCGAATTTGGCAAATTCATCCTCTGTCGTCTGACCGTCTGCCCACATCAGATAATAAAACAGCGACAGTGCACAGCGTGTTGAAACTGCTGTAACAGGATGCTTTTCCTGTGCGGCAGGCAATTCTTTCTTTGTAGTTATATTATTACTCATGATACACCTTCCTTACAGTACTAAGGCTTCATCAGAATCCATCAGATCATCAAATTCTGCCTGCGTGGTAAACTGCGGTTCACGACCAAGCACACGCTGAATGGTCACATTTCCTTTGATTACCAGATCTGAATCACCGAAACTCAAACCATCATTCATCAGGTCAAATCCGTTCAAGAATGCTTCAATGTCCTCAGCAAGATACTGAGAAACACGCTCGTCCAGCTTTGCTTTATATGCCTGCAATTCACGCAGCACAAGAACAGTCTGTGCCTGTGTAAGCAGCATCTTTTCGTGAATGAGCTGAGCTTCCTTCTTTTCGTTCCTGACCTCTTTGACAATCGAAATAATCGCTCTGCCAGCCGCGACATAATTATACCGGACAACAAACTCTTTTGCAAACAGTACCCAGTCCCCGCCGGATTCAATCGCTGCTCTGACAGCTGCATCTGCGGTATCGGCAACATTCAGCGTCATGGAAGAGATCATCAGCATCCGGTCAACTGTTCTGTTTTTGAACGGGATCACATTTGACCAGTCAATGCCCTCTAAGCCCTGATGGACCGTAATCTCGTCAGCTAGATGCTTGACAAAATAACAGCATCGAACAATGATCTCATTCAAAATCACCGGAATTGCCTGCTTACCGAGCGCCTTGTATACAGGCAGTTCGTCGCGGAGGTCGATTCTCTTTTCCTCATATAGATAGTTGAGAAATGCCGGTAAACCGGAATGATTCAATGGCGGCAACGATGCAATCTCATATAGCAAAGATGTGATAATACCCGGTATTCCCATGCCTGCACCCGCAGTAGAGTTTGAACCTGCCATATCACTAACAAGATGACCAAACCAGTTTTCTGCGCATTTGATTACTTCGATCAAAACCGGATATGAAGCAATTAAATGAACAAGGTTGCGAATTACTTTTGGTATTTCAAATTCTGAATTATCACATTTCTCCTCTGCCAATGCGACCAACCAATTCAAGAATCCCGCCAGTACAGCAGAAAAATGAATAGCTGTCAAATCAGCACCTTTTGCTGTTGCTTTTTCGTAGATTTTGTCATGAATCACATGCCATTTGCCTTCACGATTAACAAAGATGCCAATCTGAAAGAATTTTACCAGAATAGCAGCGGCAAGTCCTAGAGGCGTTGGGTGATGAGCAAGATCCGCAAGATGATGATTATAATTTGAGACTTTTATATTCTCCCCCAAATAAACACTATCTTGCCATACTCCAAATTTTAATTCCAGTTCTTTAATTGCAGTTTGTAAATTATCCGTTTGTATTCCATTAGAATTTGCAAATTTGACAACAAAATTATTTATGATATCATCGCCGTTTTCAAGTTCTATTTTTCCGACATACAGCGAATCAACGGCACCAGCGAGGATACCGCTCCCAATCGCTATCGCATAATCCACTTTGTCCGCATTGCAGGTATACCGTTTCAGTTCTCTGTTGACGCGCTCCAGTTCATCATTCACACAAGCATGGAGCACTTCGTCCGGACAGTCAGTAACGGACAACTCTGCTGCAAGCACTTCTTCCTCTTCAATTTCGTTCTGATTCAAGTCTGCGACAGTAAGTGTGCCGTCCAGAATCTCCTGAAATTCCGGCGTTTTCGACCATGCATCGCACTCATAGACACGGGTTGCAAGTCGGGGATGACTTTCGTCCTTTGTCAGCATCAGTTCCATGATGCGGTTTGCATCTGAATCGTTGACCAGCTCATGCAGATCGACAGCCTGCTGCATAAATGCTTCACGGTTGATATTTTTGTCATAGCCGTGAACCTTCAGAAGTGTATCTATTGTGATACTGGCATCACCGTCGCATAGAACAGCTGCACGGTCCGCAGACAATTCTGAGCATCTGTCCCAGAAAAGCAAGCCGCGAACCAGCTGCGGTGTGACGAGTCGGCGCAGTTTCCTGTTCTTTTGCAGAATGGCGCTGTCCAGTCCGTCAGTCAGCTGCGATACCAGAAAATGGTAAATGGAATGTCGGCAGGCAATATGACCGCATTCATGTGCAAGCGCCGATGCGATCATTTCCGGCGGCAGCTCTTCTGCCATTTTTGAGGTAATAACAATGAAAGGTTCCGTATCTCCGCCGGTCATTGCATTGATCTCTTTTGATTTTAAATAATAAAGAGCCGGCACATCTATGCCAAGTTTCTCGCAGATCGGCGGGAGCAAGGCGTATATTTCCGGCATTTGATTCTCGCTCAGTCGGATTGCCGATGAAAGCAAGTCAATCTTTGCAGCGCGCTCATGTACTTCTGCGAGATAGATTTCACATAACTTTATCATCTGCGGAAATGCATCCAGCGCTTCTTTTGCGGCTTCGTCTAGTTTGTGGATGTAAAGGTGCGGATCATATCCCATTGAAGATCACCCCTTCTGTAAACGATATTTAATTATACCACATTCTTGACTTTATGTCAATAATAATTGTTGTATTTTATGTAATGGAAATAGTCCGCACTGCTGGTTGCAGTGCGGACTTGATGCGGATGAATTTTGGTGAAAAGCACATTTTTATGTGGGAACTTTCCCATCCAAACTACATTTTGTCTTCATTCTCATTTTGTCAGCATTTGCGCAGATTTCCGCATGATAGTGAGGGCCGGTGTATGCAAGTCGTGGGAACTCGTCACGGGAACCTGCTTGGGAACTAGGCCTGAAAAATGCTGCAAAATACCGAAAAATATTTCTGAATACGGAAATAATTTTCAGCAGCAGCTGTGATAAAAGGTGCATGGCTGCTTGAAATTACCGTATTTATGCGATTTTTAGTTTTAGGGCTGGCGAGGGGCTCTGCCCTTGACCCGCGAGCTTTTGAAAAAGCTCGACCAAAACTTTCGATATGTGGTGCAACGCAAACGAAGCCGCTCCAATCAGCGCCAATTGGAGCGGCTTTCGTTTTATTTCAATATCAACATGGGGACGGGGAGTACGAGTGAATAGTGAATAGAGAAAAGTGAAAAGAGAATAACAAATGGGGTCTGGGGTCAATGACCCCAGCGAGGGGTTTGGGGGCGAGCAGCCCCCATTTCAAATCCATCGGAGATACCGCATTCAATCCGCGGGGGCGTAGCGGACGGAGGGGGCGTGACCGGCGGGCAGAAGCGCCTTGCTGCGCCACTTTCCGCGGCAGTACCGGATCCAGCCGACAAGCCCTGTCACAAACCATGTCACGCAGGTTGTGTACCAGATCGAACGGTAATCCATGCCGAGCACCGATGTCATGACAAGCGCGCCGCCGATCCGGCAGACAACCTCTGCCATGCCGTTGAGCATCGCATAACCGGTATCACCGGCACCGTTGAGAAATCCGCGGACAACATGAATTGAGCCGAGCGGGATATAACAGAGCGAGGTTGTCCGCAGCGCAAAATATCCGATCGAGACTGCGTCCGCGCCGGAGATGAAGCAGCGGATAATCGTGCCGCCTGCAATCCAGAACAGCACGGCGATGACAATCGCGAGCGTGCTGGAAATGCGCAGTCCGGATTTCAGTCCGCGCTCTGCACGCGCCGTTTCGCCTGCGCCGACATTCTGTCCGGCAAAGGTCGCGAGCGCCGCATTCAGCGAGAAGAACGGCTGCTGAATCAGCTGTTCCACACGCATCGACGCGGTATATGCTGCCATCACGGGCTTGCTGCCGAAGCTGTTTGTCACACGCTGCAGCGCCGACATCGAGATCGCGATCAGACCGCTCTGCAGTGCGATCGGCAGACCGGTTTTCAGCGAAAGTACGAGCATTTCGCCCTTGATGCGGAAGTCCTCTTTTGTCAGATGCAGCTCCGGTGTCCGGCGGAACGCGAAGATGATGCAGCCCGCTGCGGCGATGCACTGCGATGCGACAGTCGCGATTGCGGCGCCCTCAACGCCCGTATGCAGCACCATGACAAACAGGATATCGAGCCCGATGTTCAGCACGCTCGCGACCGCCAGAAAGATCAGCGGCGTTTTGGAATCCCCGAGCGCACGCATCACGGCGTTAATCCAGTTATACGCGGCGACCGCAGCCGTTCCGCCGCAGGCAATCCGCATGTAGCTGACCGACATCTGCATCAGGTCGGGGTCGGTATGCATCAGGCGCAGCGTCGGCACGGTCAGAAAGACCGAGACAATGCTGATCAGAATGCCGAATGCTGCTGTCACGATTGCGGAGTTCCAGACCGCCGAGCGCATCCGCTGCAGCAGCCCCGCGCCGAAGAACTGCGCGATCATGATGCCGGCGCCGGTCGCGAGCCCGAGACAGAGCGTATAGAACAGATAGGTCACGGAGCCGGTTGCGCCGACGGCGGCAAGTGCATCGTCGCCGAGCTGCTTGCCGACAATCGCCGTATCCGCAACATTATAAAGCTGCTGCAGCAGATTGCCCGCGAGCAGCGGCAGTGCAAACCGGATGATCAGGCTTGCTTCTTTTCCTTTTGTCATATCATGTGCAGCAGTTTGCAGCATGGTGAACACATCCTTTTTATTTGGGGCAATAAGGTTTTAGGCGGATTCTCTTAGGAAAAATGTAAGTTAAAATTGTTAAAAATGAATAAGGTATCGCTTCGCGATGCGATTCTGAATGGGTGCCTCACTTGCAGGCACCCAAGCCCGCGAACGCTTGAACGCCGGGGGAGTTTCGATCTCTGCGGAGATCGACCAGAGGCTCCGCGCCTCTGGACTCCCGCAAACTTTTGAAAAAGTTTGATCAAAACTTTTGATATGGGCGCCATTCAAACAATTTGATTGAACCGTAATTTGCCAATCGCCTAAAAAGTTATATCCCCTTATATTTTTTAACCGTTCTGATTTTTTGCGGCTCTGAGAGTCTGCCTCTCTGAGCGATTGATATTATAGCACATTGCCCGCTTGATGTCAATCTCTTTTCTCATGATTTTTTTGACTTATTCTATGACAGGACTTGTGCATGTTTACCGTATTTTGTTCACAGATTCCCGTGGGCAAACTGCGTTGCGATTTTCTTTTTTGCCTGCGGCGGCGTATACACCCATTCGTCCATGTGGCTGCCGCGGAAGAAGTAATGCAGCGGCGGCGGTGCGCAGGTTTCGTCAAAGACATCGACAACCGCGAGCTTGATCTTCATGCGCTCCGGCACGATGCTCTTGATGAACACGCTTGCATGCTGTCCGGGTTTGACATCGGGGCGCAGATCGGCAAGCCCCGCAAGGTTCGGCGCGAGCTCAATGAAAATGCCGTATTCCTCGACCGAGCGCACAATGCCTGCGACCGTCTCTCCGGCGGAGAAGCATGCGGCGTTTTCTGCCCATGTGCCGAGCAGCTCCTTGTGCGTCAGCAGAACCCTGCCGTTCTCGAAGCCCTTGACCATCACGCGAATCTCCTCGCCGACGCGGAATCTGTCTGCCGGATGCGAGATGCGCGAGACCGAGATCGCGTCAATCGGGATGAGCGAGGGGACGCCGCAGCCGATATCGACAAAGCACCCGAACGGCGCGAGATGCGTCACGCGCGCAGGGATCACATCGCCGGGCTTTAAGTGCCGGATATACCCCTCGCGGCACTGCTCCTGCTGGATGCGGCGCGAGAGCACGGCATAGGGGCAGCCCTGTTCATCGTGCTCGATGCGCAGGACGGAGAAGCACACCGGCTTGTTTACGCGCGAGATCAGGGCGATATCGCGCGTGGTGCCCTCACTGATGCCGAGTGCGCCCTCCGCGCGCGGAATCAGACCGCGCATGCAGGGGAGCTCCACATGCAGATTGTGCGCGCCGTCACAGACGCGGACGCGCGCCTCGAGCCGCCTGCCCGAGAGGATCGCCTCCCTGAGCGCTGTCTCGCTGCCGATCGCCGCCGCGTTCTGCGGTGTTTCCAGCAGGCAGCCTTCCGGTAAGTAACATGATTGCTGTTCCATTTCGACCTCCAGATTCTTTTTGCAGATTGTATTCGGGAGCTGTCCGCGGCTGTCCGCGGAGACACAGCGCTCCCGTCTTTCATTCTACGCAAAAAACCTGCCGAGAAAGCGCGTTTTTTCTGAAAACGGCAATAATATTTTCGGGGGCGTGTCGATTTCTGGGATTTACCGCGGTTTCCGGACATATGTCCGCGTACGGCGGACAGTTTTCATCATTTTGAAAGATAACGAAATCAAAGCAGATACGTCGATTTTGCGTAGTTAGCGAAGGCTACTTCATAGAAACATACGAAAAGTTGTTGCAATTGTTGTGCACTTTTCACCTTGATTTTTTCGCAAAAATATAGTAAAATCATTAAGGCTCGGTGCGGGCTTCTGTCTATCAGGTGCTGAAGCCGCACTGAAGATATGCAAATTCCCACACCTGAAACCGTCCGGATTCCATCCGGCGGAACGTCAAATTTAATCGTATCTCAATATATAAAGGAGGAAACGATTCATATGGCAAAAAAAATCGCAACCATTCCCTTTACCGGTACCCCGGAGCAGGAGCAGGAGCTCCGCGCAACCATTGATGCGCTCCGTGAGGATCCGGGATGTCTGATGCCGATCATGCAGAAGGCGCAGGAAATCTACGGCTATCTGCCGATCGAGATTCAGACAATCATTGCAGAGGAGCTGAATATCCCGCTTGAAAAGGTATTCGGCGTTGCAACCTTCTACGCACAGTTCACCATGTCCCCGAAGGGCAAGTACCGCATTTCGGTCTGCCTCGGCACCGCCTGCTATGTCAAGGGCTCCGGCATCGTCATGGAGAAGCTGGAGGAGGCTCTGGGCATCGAGAGCGGCGAGATCACGCAGGACGGAAAGTTTTCGCTCGATGACTGCCGCTGCGTCGGTGCATGCGGTCTGGCTCCGGTCGTCACCATCAACGATGACGTTTACGGCAGACTCACCGGCGATATCAAAGAGGTCCAGGATATTCTCGCAAAATATGCCGATTGACATCGGGACTGTAAATTAGGAGGTTTACTATGAAGACTTTGCAGGAACTCACTGCAATCAAAGAGGAAATGCGCAAGGAAATGGCGCTCCGCCTCGGTCAGGAAGCAGACGCTGCCAAGTATAAGAAGCATATCCTGATGTGCGGCGGTACCGGATGTACATCTTCCGGTTCCATGAAGATCGCGGATGAACTGGAAAAGGAACTGAAGGAAAAGGGCATCGACGGCGAAATCTTTGTTGTCCGCACCGGCTGCTTCGGTCTCTGCGAACGCGGTCCGATCATGATCGTGTATCCGGAAGGCTCTTTCTATACACATGTCAAGATGGAGATGATCCCGCGCATCGTCGAGGAGCATCTCATCGGCGGCAAGCCTGTCAAGGAATTCCTCTATGACGAGACCGTCACCGAGGGTTCTGACGAGATCAAATCACTCAACGAAACAACATTCTATGCAAAGCAGCACCGTGTTGCACTCCGCAACTGCGGTCTGATCAATCCGGAAGACATCAATGAATACATCGGCAGAGACGGCTACGGGGCACTCCACAAGGTGCTGACCTCGATGACACCGGAGGAGGTCATTCAGGAAGTCCTCGATTCCGGTCTGCGCGGCAGAGGCGGCGGCGGCTTCCCGACCGGTATGAAATGGAAGCTCGCACGCAACATCGTGCCGGATGCTGATATTAAATATGTATGCTGCAACGCTGACGAGGGCGACCCCGGTGCATTCATGGACCGTTCCGTGCTCGAAGGCGACCCGCATGTCGTGCTCGAGGCAATGACCATCGCAGGCTATGCAATCGGCGCACAGCAGGGCTACATCTATGTCCGTGCTGAGTATCCGATCGCGGTTGAGAGACTGCGCATTGCGATCAAGCAGGCAAGAGAAACCGGCATGCTCGGCACCGATATCTTCGGTACCGGCTTCAACTTCGATATCGACCTCCGTCTCGGCGCAGGCGCATTCGTCTGCGGTGAGGAGACTGCGCTGATGACCTCCATCGAGGGCAACCGCGGTGAGCCGCGTCCGCGTCCGCCGTTCCCGGCTGAAAAGGGTCTGTATCAGAAGCCGACCATCCTCAACAATGTTGAGACCTATGCAAACGTCCCGCAGATCATCCTCAAGGGTGCAAAGTGGTATGCTTCCATGGGCACCGAGACCGCAAAGGGCACCAAGGTCTTTGCACTCGGCGGCAAGATCAAGAACACCGGTCTGGTCGAGATCCCGATGGGTACCACCCTCCGCGAGATCATCGAGGAGATCGGCGGCGGCATTCCGAACGGCAAGAAGTTCAAGGCTGCGCAGGCAGGCGGACCTTCCGGCGGATGCATCCCGGCAGAGCACTATGACGTCAGCGTCGATTATGACAGCCTCGCAAAGATCGGCTGCATGATCGGTTCCGGCGGTCTCATCGTTCTCGATGAGGATAACTGCATGGTCGATATCGCAAAGTTCTTCCTGCAGTTCACCATGGATGAATCCTGCGGTAAGTGCACACCGTGCCGGATCGGTACCAAGCGTCTCTATGAGATCCTTGATAAGATCACCAGCGGCAACGGCGAAATGGAAGACCTCGACCGTCTCGAGGAGCTCTGCCAGTACATCAAGGCAAACTCCCTCTGCGGCCTCGGTCAGACTGCTCCGAACCCTGTTCTCTCCACACTGCGTTTCTTCCGCGACGAGTATGTTGCACATATCGTTGACAAGAAGTGCCCGGCAGGCGTCTGCAAGTCCCTGCTCCGCTTCGTCATTGATCAGGATAAGTGCAAGGGCTGCTCGATGTGCGCAAGACAGTGCCCTGCATCCGCGATTGAACGTACCGATTATACTGCTCCCGGCAACAAGCTCGCATCCTTCGCAATCGACAGCACGAAGTGCGTGAAGTGCGGCGCCTGCATCGAGAAGTGTAAGTTCGGCGCAATCAGCAAGCAGTAAAGGAGGCTTCAGGACATGAGTGATATGGTAAATGTAAAAATCAACGGCTTTGCAGTACAGGTCCCGAAGGGTTCCTCTGTGCTCGAAGCTGCACGCGCAGCTAGCGTCACAATCCCGACGCTCTGCTATCTGAAAGATATCAATGAGATCGGCGCCTGCCGTATGTGCATGGTCGAGGCTGCCGAAATGCGCGGCCCGAACCTCGGACCGGCAAGAATGGTCGCTGCATGTGTCTATCCGGTTTCGGAGGGCATGGAGGTGCAGACCAACTCCCCGAAGGTGCTCGATTCCCGCAGAAAGACCATGGAGCTGCTGCTCTCGAACCACGATATGAAGTGTCTCTCCTGCGTCCGCAGCAAGAACTGCGAACTGCAGAGACTCGCAAATGACCTCGGCATCACCGATGCAGATGTCTACAAGGGCGAGCGCACCGAGTATCCGATCGACGATTCCGCAGCACATATGTACCGTGACAACAACAAGTGCATCCTCTGCCGCCGCTGCGTTGCAGCATGTGCGGTCACACAGGGCATCGGTGTCATCGGCGCAAACGAGCGCGGTTTCATCACCAACATCGGTTCGCAGTTCAACAAGCCGCTCGGCGAAACTGCATGTGTCTCCTGCGGTCAGTGCATCACGGTCTGCCCGACCGGCGCACTCTCCGAAAAGGACTTCACCGATGACGTCTTCAAGGCAATCGCAGACCCGACCAAGCACGTTGTTGTGCAGACCGCTCCGTCTGTCCGTGCAGGTCTCGGCGAAATGTTCGGCTATCCGATCGGCACGAATGTCGAGGGCAAGATGGTCGCAGCACTGCGCAGACTCGGCTTTGATGTTGTCACCGATACCAACTACGGTGCTGACCTCACCATCATGGAAGAGGGTACGGAGCTGATCGAGCGCGTTACCAAGGGCGGCGTGCTCCCGATGATCACTTCCTGCTCCCCGGGCTGGGTCAAGTTCCTTGAGCATTACTTCCCGGATCTGATCCCGAATCTCTCTACCTGCAAGTCCCCGCAGCAGATGCAGGGCGCAATCATCAAAACCTATTTTGCAGAGAAGATGGGCTGGGACCCGAAGGATATCGTTTCTGTTTCTGTTATGCCGTGCACCGCAAAGAAGTTCGAGTGCAAGAGAGACGATCAGAGCGCATCGGGCTATCCGGATGTTGACATCGCACTCACAACCCGTGAGCTCGGCAGAATGATCGACCGTGCAGGCATCGACTTCACCGCTCTTCCGGAAGAAAAGTTCGATGATCCGCTCGGCATCTACACCGGCGGCGGTCTGATCTTCGGCGCAACCGGCGGCGTTATGGAAGCTGCTCTGCGTTTTGCTGTTGAGAAGATCAGCGGCGAAAAGCTCGCAAATGATAAGGTTGACTTCACTGACGTCCGCGGCATCGAGGGCATCAAGGAGGCATCCTATACCGCAGGCGGTCTGACTGTCAAGGTAGCTGTCGCAAGCGGTCTTGCAAACGCACGCAAGCTCATGGACAAGGTCCGTGCTGGTGAGGCTGATTATCAGTTCATCGAGATCATGGCATGCCCGGGCGGCTGCGTCAACGGCGGCGGTCAGCCGATTCAGCCGGCTTCTGTCCGCAACTTCACCGATCTGCGCGCTGAGCGTGCAAAGGCACTCTACAGTGTCGATGCAAAGATGGATCTTCGTAAGTCTCAGGATAACCCTGCAATCCAGACGCTCTACAAAGAGTATCTCGGCGAGCCGGGCGGTCACAAGGCTCACGAGCTCCTGCACACCAGCTATGTTGCAAGAAAGATCAACTTCTGATAATAAGTTGATGAATCTGAGCCGATCCGGAGAATATCCGGGTCGGCTTGCTTTATACGGAGGACAATATGGAATCTGCCTGCGAAATGATCGCGCGCCAGACTGACGCAAATTTTGTCAATCTCATCATCGCGCTCAAAACCTATGACCGGAATGCGCTTGTGAAAGGGGTTCCGGCGTGGCGCTTTGTCTATCACACGCTGCACTCGGCGGATAAGTGGTTCTTCAATCCGAATGTCTACACAGAGCGCGCCGGATTTGAGGAAGGCTCAGACAATCCGTTTAAGCCGATCTCCCGTGAATGGAGCGATGAAGAACTGCTCGCCCTGCTGGAATCCGTCCGGCAGAAAACCGCGGATTATCTTGCGAATCTGACGGACGCGCAGCTCAATGAATATCCGCCGGAATGCCCCTTTACGCGGCTCGAGCTGATTCTGATGCAGTTCCGGCATATCTCGGTACACATCGGCATGCTGCACGGACTGACCGTCGAGAAAACGGGCAGATTCCCGCAGTATGTCAGTCCGCATTCGCTTTCGCGGCTCGAAAACGGCTGGTGGGATGACTGAGCATTTGATTCATGCGTCCGCAGTTGTATACTTAGAAACAATGAAATCCGCAATTTTGACAAAAACCGCCGCAAGCACTTGACGTCAGCAATTTTGTATGGTATAGTATATCATAACTACACAGGAAAGGAAACGTACCATGGAACAGGATAAAATGACACCGCTTGAAGACTCACTGCAGAATCCGCAGCCGCCGCTCACACCGCCTGTGGAGAAACCGCCGCTGCCGCCCGAGGCGATGCTGACGCCGCCGCCGCGGAATCCGATGCCGTCCTATCTCGATCGGACGCCGGTCAATCCGCAGCCCGTGCCCCCGCAGACGCCTCCGCCGATATCGCCGCAGATACCGCCGCAGACACCGCCTGCACAGGCGCCGCAGCTTGTGGTTCCTGAAATGCAGCCGCTCACACAGCCGGAGACGCCGCGTGAATCCCTGCTGACACCACCTGCACCGGCGCCGCAGCCCGCAATCCCCAGGGTTCAGCCGGTCAATCAGCCGGTGCTGCCGCGGGAGCCGCTGCTGACACCCCCTGCACCGGCGCCGCAGTCCGCTGCACCCGATGCACAGCCCGTTAATCAGCAGGCACCGCAGACGCTGACACCGCCTGCACCGACTGTCCCGAACAATTTTCCGGAGGACGGTTTCCGTCAGCCCTCGATCACGGGGCAGGCACCGTTTCAGCCGCAGTACGGCGGCCCGACACCGCCGAAGGATCCGGTCAGCTATGCCTCGGATTATGAGCGCATTATGGCACTGCCGCCGATCTCCAAACAGGAGGCGGAAAGCTGCCGCCACAGTCACGAAAAGCGCTGGTACCGCCGCCTGATCGAGCTCAATGTGCTGCTCATCGTTTCGGTGCTGATCATGTTTGTTGCACACTTCAACCATGTTGTCTATGAGGCGGAGGATTTCAGTGCGCATTTCTTCGCCGAATTCTCCGCGGACAGTGATGCCGAAACGGAGACCGATACCGATGACGAAAAATCCGAGAAGGAAAAATATCTGGAAAAACGCGAACAGCAGCGTGAAGAGGCGGAGTATATGGAGAACTTCCAGAAATATATGCCGACCGAAATCAAATGGCTGATCGGCGGCATCGCTTCCATTGTGCTTCTGTTTATCTCGATGTATCTGAATTTTGCTCAGGTGAAGGCAGCAAGCCTGAAAATCACGCAGAAAAATTTTCCGGAAATCTATTCGCTGCTGCATTCCTACGCCTACCGGCTCGGCATGGAGAAAGTGCCGGAAATGTACGTTGTGCAGCAGAACGGCGTGCTGAATGCGTTTTCGTCGTTCATCTTCGGCAGGCAGTATATCCTCGTGCATACGGAGATTTTCGAGGTTGCCTACCGCGAGCACAAGGATTTGAATGCGCTGGCGTTTATCCTTGCGCATGAGCTTTCGCATATCTATTACGGGCATGCAACGCTGCATTACAATCTCCCGATTCTGTTCTCGGAAAGTCTGCCGCTGGTCGGGTCGATCGCTTCGAGAACCCGTGAATACAGCTGCGACCGCCTTGCACAGCGCCTGACAAACTATGACGGCGTGCAGGCAATCGTCATGCTGATGGTGGACCGTCACCTCTATCCGATGGTTGATGTGCAGGATTATGTGGACACAACCATCAAAGAGCGCGGCTTCTGGCTGTGGCTTGTCAACCTGCTTGCATCGCACCCGATTCTGCCGAAGCGCATCCGTGCGCTGATCCAGTGGAACGGCAGCGGTGAGCTGTACTGATAAGATTTGAACTCCGGCATAGCTGCTTTTTCTGCGGCTGTGCCGGAGCGTTTTTATAATGAGAAATTAGAAATGAGGAATGAGAAATTATGGTATCGCCTTGCGGCGATGATTTTGAATCGTCCGCGGCAGCGGACACCGCAATTTCTCATTTCTAATTTCTCATTTCTAATTTTATTATCCCTGAAATCTGAATAAAAACCGAAAAATCTCTTGCATGTTTCAGGCTTTTGTGCTATAATAAAGAAAAGTGCGCCTATTTGCGCCGTTCTGATCGTGAACAGATAGATATATACTATGCATGTGCAGAAATCTGCACAAAGAAGAACAAAAGCAGGAGCGTTTTGATATGGTATTTTCAAGCCTGTACTTTTTATATCTGTTTCTGCCCGTATGCCTTCTTTGCTACGGGCTTTCGCCGTCTCTGAAAGTTAAAAATTTCACTTTGACGGTTTTCTCTCTCGTCTTTTATGCATGGGGTGAGCCGGTTTATATCATTCTGCTGCTGACCAGTGTCCTGATGAATTATCTGTTCGGTCTCGGCATCGGCGGATTCCAGAAGCGGGAAAAACAGGGCGGCGCCAAGTTCATCATGATCCTCAGCCTGATCTTCAACATCGGGCTGCTCGGCGTGTTCAAATACAGCGGCTTCATTGTCGAAAACCTCAACCTGATCCCCGGTGTCAGCCTGCCCGTTCC
The DNA here is from genome assembly GCA_017523995.1 of Oscillospiraceae bacterium. The sequence goes on from JAFWUX010000050.1 coordinate 31,606, forward strand.
GCACCTGACACTGCCGATCGGCATCAGCTTTTACACGTTCCAGATTCTCTCCTATATCATCGACCTGTACTGGGAGAAGATCGACGTGCAGAAGAATCCGTTTCATCTGCTGCTCTATATTTCGATGTTCCCGCAGCTCATCGCCGGACCGATTGTCCGCTATTCGACCATCGCCGATGAGATCAAAGAGCGCAGAACCACCCTGCTTGACATGAGCGAGGGCTTCACGCGCCTGATGATCGGTCTCGGCAAAAAGGTCATTCTCGCAAACCACCTTTCCGTGATTGTCGATCAGTTCTTCGGGACAGAGGGCACGGCGCTCTCCGTCGCCGGAACATGGTATGCCGTTATTGTCTATGCGATGCAGATTTACTTCGATTTCTCGGGCTATTCCGATATGGCGATCGGCATGGGCAGAATGTTCGGATTCCACTTTGACGAGAACTTCCGGCATCCGTTCCTCTGCAAGGATATCTCGGAATTCTGGCAGCGCTGGCATATCTCGCTCGGCACATTCTTCCGCGATTATCTGCTCTATGTCCCGATCTTCGGCAAGCGCAGAAAATACGGCGGATTGTTCCTCGTCTGGTTCTGCACCGGTCTCTGGCACGGCGCAAGCTGGAACTTCATCATCTGGGGTCTTTACTTCGGCGTGTTTATCCTGATCGAACAGCTCATCGGCAAAAAGCGCATCAAGAAGATTCCGCTCGTGATCCGGCATATCTACAGCAAGATCATCATTTTCATCGGATTCGGCATCTTCTATTTCGAGGACTTCGGCAGACTGGGCGACTTCTTCCGGAACCTCATCGGGCTGAACGGCAACGTGCTCTATGACAATGTGCTTGAGCTCTCCGTGCAGAACAATCTGTTCCTGCTGCTCGCCGCCGTGATCTGCTGCTTCCCGCTCTATGACGGTCTACAGGCGCTCAAGCGGCGGTTCTCCGGCGCGGTCTATGTTGTGGATACATTCCAGATCATCGCCAATGCCGCGCTGCTCGCAGTCAGCAGCATTTTCCTCGTCGATGCGACGAATAACCCGTTCCTGTACTTCCGCTTCTGAGGAGATACAATGAAAACGATACACGAACTGCTTGAGGAGACCGGTTTTCAGGTCACGCTGCGCATGGACGGCGCATTTGATCCCGATGCCTATCAGCGCATCCGGGATGCACTGACCGAACATGCGGCGATCTGGAAACAGACCGACCGCGTGCCGTTTGACGAAATGGCAGAGCTGCTCGGGCTGATTGATCAGCTCGCGCGCGGCAGCGATTTTTACGATGAAGAAACTGCAGTGCAGGCGGAGGATGCCTGTCTGGAGCTTGAACAGATTATCTATGATTTGCAGGACTAACCATACAGAAAGGAGCGCTTGCGATGCCGAATACCGATCTGCCGGATGAGCACACAGAACCGGCTGCGGACGCGCCGCAGGAGGAGCAGAAGCTCGACCGGCGCACTGCAATCGCACAGGCAAGAGCGATCCGGCGCGAGGCGGCTGCCCTCGAGGAGGAGGCCAAGGCGCAGGCAAATGAAACGGTCAGCATGATTCTGGAGCATGCCGAGCCTGCACCGCCCAAAGCGCCGATGCACAATAAAACCAAACCCGTTCCTGTTTCCAATGCGACCGGTAAATTCGGCTGGCTCGATGAGCTCCAGAAGCCGGAGGAGCCGGAACCGGAGCGCGATCCCGAGGAGATAGTCGAGGAATTGCTCGCGACCTCTGAGAGCAAGCCGAAAACGCCTGTCACGGATGCGCTGGTCGATCAGATCGTCGCGGAGGTGACCGGTCAGGTACCGGAACCCGAACAGGCGGAATCCGCCGCACCGGCAGAGGAGATATCCGCGCCGCAGGATCGTGCTGATACTGCTGAAACTGCCGATACTGCTGAGAACGAATCCGCTGCGGCGGATGCCGAACCGGAGCAGCCCGCAGAGACGTCCGATCCGGCAGCGGCGCATCAGAAATCCGAGGAGCAGGTGATCCGCGCACTGCGCCGCATGAGCACAAAAACGCCCTCGATGAGCGATGTCGAGGCTGCAAAGCAGTACCGCAAATCGACTGCGGAGGCAAAAGCCGAGGTCCGCAAAATGCGCCGCAGATTCGACCGCAGCTGGCAGCAGGAGGCAGGCAGTCTCCGCGCGGCAGAGACCAAGCGCCGTACCGAGCGGAAGTTTGCAGGCTGGAATATCGGCGTCTGCCTTGTGATGCTGTTCGGCGTTGCGGCAGGCATGCTGATCTTTGAACGTCCGACGGTCTCGATGGAGGAGAACCGCACGCTCGCAAAGATGCCGGAAATCTCTGTTGAAAAATATCTCGACGGCGAGCTGACCGGCGGCATTGCGGAATACTATAATGATACCGTACCGTTCCGCTCGACCTTCAAGGGCTGGATTCAGAATCTCCGGAGCTGCTTCGGTCTCCGCAGCAGCGCGGTCATTATCGGCAATGCGCCTGCCGTGCAGAAGGAACCGGATGAGACTGCGCCCGCACCTGCCGAAACCACGCAGCCCGCGCTGACAACCGCAGTCACCGAATTTGCGGCGGAGCTGACAACCATCGCGGAGACAACTGTCACCGAGGCGGAGGAGGCACCCGCAGAGCCGGAGCGCGAGGGCGAACTCAGCAACAACATTCTGATCGTAGATAACCGCGGCATTATGCTGTTTCAGGGCTGGGAGACAATGGGCGAGAATTACGCCAATATCCTCAACCGCTATCAGGAGCAGCTCCCCGATGTCAAAATGTACTCGATGGTTGTGCCGACGGTCTGCTCGTACTATACGCCGGAGGAATTCCAGCATCTGATTACGAGCGAGAAAGCGAACATCGACTATATCAACTCCGTGCTCAAGGGCGTGATTCCTGTCGATGCCTACGGCGCACTCGAAAAGCACAAGGATGAGCCGATTTTCATGCGCACCGATCACCACTGGTCATCGCTCGGCGCATTCTATGCGGCGGAGGCATTCTCCGCGGCGGCGCGCGTCCCGTTTGCACCGATCAGTGACTACGAGCGCCACGCAAAAGAGGGCTATGTCGGCACGCTCTACGGCTTCTCGAACAACATCATCCTCAAGAACAATCCGGAGGAGTTCTTCTGGTATGTTCCGAAGGCGAACTACACCACCACCTATTATAACCGCAGCTTCGGCAGCGGCTATGAAGGCAGCCTGTTCATGGATATCGAGAACACGGCGCCGGTCAGCTGGTATATGACCTATATTTCCGGCGACGATCACATTGTCAAGATCGACACCGATATGCCGAACGGCAGAAAGCTCTGCGTGATCAAGGACAGCTACGGCAATGCACTGATTCCGTTCCTGACCTCGTCCTTCGAGACGGTCTATGTTGTGGACATGCGCTATTTCGAGCTCAACGCGATCAGCTTCCTGCGCGAGCAGGGCGTCACGGATGTGCTCTTTGCGATGAACACCTTTAGCGCAAACGGCCCGAATACCGATAAGATCGAGACCATCCGCGTGCAGTAACCCGTTTATAAGCCGCACTGCGGCAAAGATAGAAAGGAGAACAAAATTATGACAAAGGCAGAAGCAATGGAGGCACTGACTCCGATTTTCCGTGAGGTGTTCGACGATGACAGCATCGAGCTGAGCGACGAGCTGACCGCCGCCGATGTGGACGGCTGGGACAGCGTTGAGCACTTCAACCTGATCTCCGAGATCGAGAGCGCGTTCAGCATGCGCTTCAAGATGAAGGAGGTCTCCGGCATGAAAAATGTCGGGGAGCTTGCTGAGATCGTCGCCGAGCGCGGCACACTGTGAGCCAAAGCCGCCGCAGAATTCCGACATAATAGGGATTCTGCGGCGGCTGCATATTTTCCGCATACTGTGTATATCTGCGCAGAATATCAAATGCAACTCTTTTTAAATTTTGTAGTATCTTGCACTGAGATTTACGGTTTGTTCACAGATTTTGGTGCGGAATATCTTGACAAAGCCCTGAAATTGTGGTATAATACGCTCAACGGGTACGATCACGGCAGCGGCGCCGTGTTGTGTCCGGATTTTTGTATCATCTTGCAGAAGACAGAAAGGATGTGTTTGTATGCTTCTGAACACCGCCCTCGCAGCAGCAATCTCGCTGCCCGCCGATCCGATCACGATTGCAATTATCGCAGTTGTCGTCATCCTCTTAATTGTTGTCCTCGCCTCCGGATATCTGAAAGCACCGCCGGACACCGCTTATATCATCTCCGGTCTGCGGAAAAAGATCATCATCGGTAAAGCGAGCATCCGCATCCCGTTTTTTGAGCGCGTCGATAAGCTGAAGCTCCAGCTGATCGCTGTTGACGTCAAGACATCCAGCGCAGTCCCGACTGCAGACTACATCAACATCAATGTTGATGCAAACGTGAACGTCAAGGTTTCCAGCGACCCGATGCTCATCAAGCTCGGCGCTGAGAACTTCCTGAATAAGGATACCGCTTACATCGCAAAGGTGGCAAGAGAGGTTCTGGAAGGCAACATGCGTGAGATCGTCGGTCAGATGACGCTTGTCGCAATGGTCAATGACCGTAAGGCATTTGCGGAAAAGGTACAGGAGAACGCCGCACCGGACCTCAACCGCATGGGTCTTGAGATTGTTTCGTTCAATGTCCAGAACTTCACCGACGATCAGAACCTGATCGAGAACCTCGGTATCGACAATGTGACCACGATCCAGAAGAAGGCCGCGATCGCAAGAGCCGAATCCGAGAAGGAGATCGAAATCGCAAAGGCGGCTGCCCAGAAGGAAGCCAACGATGCAAGAGTGCAGGCTGAGACCGAGATCGCCAAGAAGAACAACGAGCTCGCAATCCGTCAGGCTGAACTGAAAAAGGATGCTGATACCCAGCTCGCAATCGCTGACGCTGCGTATGAGATCCAGAAGGAAGAACAGCGCCGCACGATTGAGATCACCAAGGCAAATGCAAACATCGCTGCATCCGAGAAGGATGTCGAGCTGAAAACCAAGCAGGCAGAGGTCAAGGAAAAAGCCCTCGACGCAGACGTCAAGAAGATGGCGGAAGCTGCCCGCTATAAGGCACAGCAGGAGGCAGACGCAAAGCTCTATCAGCTGAAGAAAGAGGCTGAGGCAGACCGCTTCCAGCGTGAGCAGGATGCTGAGGCTCAGAAGGCTGAGGCTGAGGCTGCAAAGTATGCTAAGATGCAGGAGGCGGAAGGTATCGCTGCTGTCGGTCAGGCAGAGGCGGACGCAATCCGCGCAAAGGGTCTTGCAGAGGCGGAAGGTATCAACGCAAAGGCTGAGGCTATGAAGAAATACGGCGAGGCTGCTGTCCTCGAGATGTACTTCAAAGCTCTGCCGGATGTTGTCAAGAATGCTGCTCTGCCGCTGACGCAGGTTGACAAGATCACCATGTACGGCGACGGCAACTCTAGCAAGCTTGTCGGCGATATCATCGGCTCGACCACCAAGATCACCGACGGTCTGACTGAGGCAACCGGTATTGATCTGCGCGCACTGCTCGCAGGATTCCTCGGCGGCAAGCTCGCGGACGGTTCTGCCAAGCAGACAACCGACAACACCGCAGAGGTAATCGAGGCAGCAAAGGCAGCGATCGCTTCTGTCGATGACAACGATGACAGTGACGATTACGAGGCATAAGCAGCGTCATATGCGGATCACAGAAAGCCGCTCCAATCAGTGTTGATTGGAGCGGCTTCGTTCTGTTTCAGCATAAACATGAGATTCTTAAGGGCTAGTAGCCCTTAAGCGGGGGTTGGGGCGGAGCCCCATTTCTGATCCATCGGAGATACCGCAAAACGTAAAAAGAGGTATCCGCTGCGCGGATGCTATTTTATAATGAGGGAAGATACCCCGCTGCGCTATAGTTTGCGCGGCAAACTATGGCTCTTCCCTCAAACTCCTATCTTCCCGAGCGTGAAGGCTGGGGAATTCCGTGCTCTGCGGAGCACGGCTTAGGGCTCTGCCCTAAGAACCCGCAAACTTTTGAAAAAGTTTGATCAAAACTTTTATTTTGGCGCTCAGGCAGCGCAATAAAGAGCCGCTTCAATCGGCGTTGATTGGAGCGACTTCGTTCTGTTTCAGCATAAAAATGGGATTCTTAAGGGCTAGTAGCCCTTAAGCGGGGTTTGGGGCGGAGCCCCATTATCAATCATCGCGAAGCGATACCTACAGCAGCGGAGCGGCCGGCTGTGATGCCGGATGCCCAGCACCATGTCAGATTGAAGCCGCCGCAGTCGCCGTCCAGATCGAGCAGTTCGCCGCAGAACCAGATTCCCTTGTGCAGCTTCGATTCGAGCACTTTGGATACACACTGTCCTGCGATGCCGCCCGCGGTGACCTGTGCCTGCGCAAAGGACGCCGTCCCCTTGACGGGAAAGCGCAGATCATGCAGCATTGCGGTCAGGTTTTGGCGCGTCTCTGCGGAGATTTCCGATGCGGGCGCATTGCAGTTTCCGCCTGCTTTGCGCAGCAGCATCTCCCCGATGCGCTTGGGGAACAATCCGGTCAGCAGCTCTCCCGCGGGCAGATCGCCGCGCAGTGTGAGCAGCTCGTCGAGCAGCTCCGTTGTCTCATCCGCTGCAAGATCGGGCAGCAGATCAAGCGCGATCTCCATGCTGCTGCCGTGCTGTGCCGCAAGCCGCGAAAGATTGAACACGCAGATGCCCGAGAGCGCCTGCTCGGTGAACTGCACCTCGCCGGATTCCGTTTTCAGGATGTGCCCGTCCCGCACGGCGGATGCCTTTGCCCTGACGCGCAGACCTTTCAGTGCGCGCACCATAGCCGGATCGGTCAGGACAGGGCAGAGCGCGGGCTTCGGTTCTGTGACTGTGTAGCCCATTTTCCGCAGCATCGGCAGCAGATTGCCGTCGGTGCCGCAATTGGGCGCAGCAGAGCCGCCTGCCGCGAAAATCACCGCATCTGCGGTAAAATGATCGTTTCCGGCAGTGACCTGCCAGCGGTTTCCTTTGGGGCTTATCGCCGTCACCTGTTTGTCGCAGAGCATCCGGACACCGCGCTGTGCGGCGGCAAACCGGAGCGCATCGAGCACAGATGCCGCCGTGCCGCTCATCGGGTAGATTCTGCCCTCGGCATCCGTGCGGGTCAGCAGACCGAACTGCCGGAAGTACCGCACCGGATCAAATCCCGCGAGAATGCGCGCAGCCTGCGGCAGTGTCCCGTGATAATGCGAAAATGCCGTATCCAGATTGCCGAGATTGCATCTGCCGTTGCCGGTCAGCAGAATCTTTTTGCCGACCCGCGGCAGCCGTTCGAGCAGCGTGACATATGCGCCCTGTTCTGCAGCAGCGATTGCCGCTGCGAGACCGGACGCGCCGCCCCCGACAACGATCACTGAGCGGCTCACAGCGGCAGCTCCCGCAGCGTGTGCTTGCCCTGATCGGCTCTGAGCATCGCGGGCGCCGTCAGCAGGACACCGGCGAGCACGGAGAGCAGCGCAAAGAGCAGGCACTTGATGAACTCAGGCTTTGCCACGCTGTAGTATTCGGAGTTGAGCAGCTTCGGCAGATCCTTGATGCAGCTGCCGGTTGTGGTGTGTTCCGTGATCAGTTTCGCGTTCTCATAGTACTGCTTGTACTTTTCCATATCAAACTTATCTTCGCCCATTTCGTCGAGCTTGGCAAGATCCTCCTCGCTGAGTTCGCTGTACATGTCCTCGAGCGTCTGATAGCCGGTGACTGCCTGCATCGCCTTATCATAGTTCTCGTGGTTGGTTGTTGCAAACAGATTCGCGAAATGCGCCACCGGTGCAGCAACGCCTGCGATCAGGCAGAGCACCGTGAAGATGACCACGGCGGGGGTTGTCAGCTTTTTGCCGAGCTTGCGCATCAGGAACAGCCCGAGCAGCACGCCTGCGTAGCCGGTCAGCATGCTGAGATAGCTCATCTTCAGGACAAAGTAGGTCAGCAGAAAGACGGCAAGCGCGCCGATCAGCGCACCGGCGATCAGTCCGGCGGGATTTGCACGGACATCGGCAGCCTCCTCCTGTGCCTCGAGCATTTTCTGCTCGAGATAGGGCTTGCAGGAATCGCAGACCGTCACGCCGCCGTCATCGAGCAGATAGGAGCGGTAGCCGTATTCCGCGCCGCAGGACATGCAGCAGGCAATCAGCCCCTGCGATGCCGCAAAGGAGACGAGCGCTGCTGTCAGCGCGGAAAGATTCTCATCTGTATTGCTCGGCGTCAGGGAGACAGCCGCTGCAAGACAGCGGTCTCTGTGGGCAAGTCCCGTCACGCCTGCATGCGATGTGCACCATGCGTTTGCCTGCGCCTGCAGATCCGCGGATACCTCATCCGAGGGCGTTTTTGCGATCAGCCGGAAGATGACCGTATCGCGCCGCGGCACAACCGTCAGAAAGACCGGATAGCCCTGCAGCGTGCCCCAGAAGGTGTTTCCTGCTTTGTCATACTGCAGACCGGAAAGCTCTGCAAATTTCTTGGGATGTAATGCCATGATAAACCTCCGTGTTATGTTTGCTCTGAAATTGTCTGTGTGATTCTGCCGGGCGTCGGCAGCGCCGCGAACTGATAGCTTTCGCGCTTTCTGCGCAGGATCAGTTTCCACCACGCGATGCCGATCCAGAGGGAACAGCCAACCGCGAGGATGAGCGAATACCAGAAATCGCGCCGGTCGCTTTTGTTGTAGACCTTGCGCATGCCCTCAGGCAGATGCATCAGCACCGGACCGAGCTTGTGATACTGACACACAAATGCCGCACGGTTCCGCGATGCCTCGAGCTTTTCGGGTGTGTACTCTGCAAAGCTCCATGTCAGCTCGTTCATTTCTTTATCGTCGGCAAAGACCTCATAGGGATTGTCCCCGCGGTCAACAACCTCAAAATACCGTTCGATCCGCCGGAACTGTTCGAGATTCTTCTGATTGAATTTTGTCAGATCGACAGCCTGCCGCAGTGTGATGAATCCGACTGAGCAGACAGCGCAGACAATGATGCAGATCGCGGCGGTTCTGCGCGTCGCCGTGCCGCCGAACTGGTGAACAGTCACAATGCCGAGCAGTGTCGCAATAATGACCTGTACCACCGTGCCGAGCCCGCTGCCGATCTGAGCGGCACCGAGTACGAACAGCATCAAAAACAGATATGCCGCCATAATCAGGATGCCGATTGCCGTGCCGCCTGCGGAAGGGCGGTGTGCCTGCACGGCTGCATTCGCGCTTTGTGTATCCAGCCGGCAGAGCTCGCTGCACCGCGGACAGAGACAGACGCCCTCTGTCGCCGCAGTGCGGTAGATTTCGAGATGCTGCGATGTTTCGCCGCAGTCCGCGCAGCAGGGGAGCAGCCCGAGCTGTGCCGCCAATGCCGCCAGCGCACTGATCTCATTTGCAATCTGTGCTTCTGCCTCGCCGTTCTGCAGGATATAGGTCGCGCTCAGAATCCCCGCGCGCAGATAGAGAAAATGAAAGCCCGGATGCATCTGCCGGAACGCCGCGAGCTGTTCCTGACAGCGCTGCTCCTGCGGATGCTTTGCAAAAATCCGGACTGCATAAGTCAGGTCACCGGGATACCACTTGAGGAACACCGGATAGCCGTTCAGCGCGCCGCTGCATGTCTGCATCTGCTTTTCATAGTGGATATTGAGCAGCTGCGCCGTCATTTCGGGATGATACTTCGATGCCATTTTTTCACCTCGGCTGTTTTGATTTGATATACGTGAGCGCTGTCCAGAGATCAGCGATTGCCTCGGGCGGCAGACCGGTTTCCGCATAGCGGTCCGCGTGAAAATCCGCGGTGACGGCATCCAGCAGCTTTTCGGGCTTGTAGTACGCAGCCCATTTATCGCGCACCTCGCGGACGGTATCTGCATCTTTCAGCATTCCCTCCTGCCAGCAGGGCGCCTCGAGCAGCAGCCGGTAGCCTGCATAGAATTTCGCATTGCTTTCCGGCATGGCTTTCCACTGCATGAGCGCTTTGCGCCAGAGACGTCTGCGGCTGTGGGCGCTGCGTTCACGTTCCAGTTTGGTTTCGTTATCAAAATATTCGCCGTTCTCAATCCGGCGGGTACGTCTGTGCGTATCCCTTTTGCGCAGCCCCGCGATGAAGTCAAGAATAAACATTTTGAGATCATACACCCAGTCCGACAGGAACTCCCGCCAGACGATGTATGCGATTGTGATAAACGGAATCCAGAGCAGCAGCCAGAGCGGATTGCTCCTGCCCGCAGCCTGCGGCAATTCGGCTTCCTCCTCTAAGAGCACTTCCTCCGCTTCTGCCGGCGCCTCACCGCTGAAGCGCTCGATGATACGGAAGAAAAACTGCACGATCGCCGTCACGAGCCGGATCATGGAATGATGCAGCCATTCGAGAAAATGCGTCAGCGGCGTGTGGAAGATAAACACCACTGCAAGCAGCAGAATGATGCCGCCGACCAGCATCAGATTGCCGCGCCGGATCTCTGCCGGTACAGCGGTCTCGACGCTGCTTCTCCGGTTGACGAACCGCCGCAGCATCAGCTGATTGCGCAGCAGCAGATACGCCGCGGAGATTCCGCCGATGACGCCGAGCGTCATGGAAATATGCGTGTTCTGATGTGCCGCCGCAAGCATCACCGTTGCAATGACCGTGCAGGTCAGGAATGCGGCATAGCTGTTGACTGTAAACAGGTCGCCGGTATCTGCATCGCATTTGCGGTGCGAACCTGCCACGGTGAGCGCAGAGAGCAGAACCGCAATCGCGGTGCTCCCTGATATCAACGCGCATAAAGCGGCGCAGACTGCCGCAGAAAGGACCGTCCAGATGACAGAGAGCCGGAATGAAAGCACCCTCCGTTCATGCAGCATGTGCCGGAGCATCTGCGAGCAGAACGTGGTGACAAGCGCGATGCCGGTCAGGATTCCCATGCAGGGGAGCATCGTTTCCGGCGGACAGAGCGAGAGCAGCAGCAGCCAGAACGGATACCAGCCGAGCACACGGCAAAGCAGTGCAAGGGTATCGAGCATCGGGGACGCCTCCTTTCCGCAGAATGATTCCCTTGTATTATACCATATTCTTTCAAAAAGTTCAATGGAAAGTTAGGAGATAGCAGTGAGAAGTGAGGAGTTGCGGTATGCGCTTTCGCGCATTTGGCGGCTTACTTCTATCCACACATAAACATGGGGTCTGGGGATAATATCCCCAGCAGGGGTTTGGGGACGGAGTCCCCATTATCAATCCGTCGGAGACACATCTTTCAATCATCGCGCAGCGATACCTCATTCCCCATTCATGATGCGCGCGATCAGGGCGGCAGCGGATGCCGAGAACAGGATCATCAGCGCGATCTGCCAGCCGGGCACAGCGGGCAGTGCACCGGTCAGCGCACAGAGCAGCACCGCCGCGAGCATGCCGCACACCGACTGCAGAAAGGTGCGGAACGCGCGCATGCGGGCAGATACAGGATATTTCGATCTCACAGAACCCCTCCTTTTTCACGGGTACTCTATCATATGCGGAAGGGGAGGTCAGCGTACCGCCGTACACAATTCTGAAAAATATATAAATATCAGCTGCGGACTTGATTTTTTTTATCACTCGTGCTATAATATATATAATGAGAGAAAATAATAAGTGAAAATATTTTACATAAAATAGGGGACAGGGAGGATTGCCATGCAGGAGCAAAAAATCCGGAATATTGCGGTGCTTGTTGCCGGCACCGATGAGGAGTATCAGGGCAGCATTCTGGACGGCATCGAACAGGCGGCAAAGGAGTTCGGCTTCAATGTCGCGGTCTTTGCATGCTTCGGCGGCGTGCTGTCAAACACCCTTTACGATGTCGGTGAATACCAAATCTATCAGCTTGTCAATTACAGCATGTTTGACGGCGCAATTCTGCTGACCAACACAATCGGCGATCTGGAAACGCGCGAGCGTGTCTGCTCTGCCGTGCGGGAATCCGGTATTCCTGCAGCGGTGCTGGACTGCAGCAGCGATCCCGCATTTTACAATGTCCGGATCGACAACACCGCAGCGATGCGGCAGATGGTCGCCCATGTGATCGAGCAGCACAATGCGAAAACGATCAATTTCATTTCCGGTCCGCTTGAAAATCCGGAGGCGAAGGAGCGCTATGAGGCATTTCTCGCGGTCATGGCAGAGCATGATCTGCCGGTGGATGACAGCCGCATCTACTTCGGCGGATTCCGCCCGATCGACGGCAAACGCGCCGCAGATGCACTGCTTGCGAGCGGTATGCCGCTGCCGGATGCGATCATCGCGGCAAACGATGCCATGGCGCTTGAGACGATCAGCGTTCTGCAGGAACACGGCATTCGTGTGCCGGAGGATGTGATCGTCACCGGCTTTGACCTCACATATTACGCGAAGCATCACAATCCGTCGCTGAGCTCGGTCTCGCGCCCGCTGGAAGAAGCCGGCAGGACAGCCTGCGCGCTGCTGGACCGCATCTTCCGCGGCGAAACCTGCGAGAAAACGGTCACGCTCAAGGCGCAGCCGGTCTATCAGGAGAGCTGCGGCTGCATGTCAACCGAGCAGCTCGATATCCGCAGCTACAAAACCACAACCTATGATACAATCAAGCGGTTCCGCTCCGGCGCATCGCTGCTGAACCGTCTGACCTCTGCGATGGCGGTCACGGAGACGCCCGAGGAGTGCATCCGCACGATTTCGCAGTATCTGCATGAGATCGAGTGCGAGCAATGCTGCATCTGTCTCTGCGAAAACTGGGAGAGCGCCTTCCGCGAGCGCGCAGGTGAAGCCGAGAGCAGTCAGAGCAGCGGCTATACGGAGTACATGAGCGCGCCGCTGATCTGGCAGGCGAGCGGCATCGGGGAGCTCAGCCGCTTCCGCAGTGCCGATCTGTTCCCGTTCCCGCCGGAGACAGCCGGCAATATGAGCTACTTCTTCCCGCTGCATTTCCGCGAGCACTGCCTCGGCTATTATATCTTCACCAACACGGATTTCCCGCGCCGCACGATGCTCTGCCATTCGCTGATGATGAACATCAGCCATTCGTTCGAGAACATCCGCAAGCTGCTGCACCTGAACAACGCAATCCGCGAGCTCGACCGCCTCTATGTGATCGACCCGCTCTGCGGCATCTATAACCGCAACGGCTTCATCCGCCTTGCAGATCAGATGTTCAAGCACGCGCTGCAGATGCATGAAACGCTGATGATCTCGTTCATTGACATGGACGGCCTGAAATATGTCAACGATAATTACGGGCATGATGAGGGCGACTTTGCGCTGCACAAGCTCGCAGAGATCATCCGGAAGTGCTGCCGCCCCGGTCAGATCTGTGCGCGCTTCGGCGGCGATGAGTTCATCACAATCGGTACCGGCCTCACGCAGGACGATGCGGAGATGTTCGAGCAGGATTTCTTCAAACAGCTCAAAGAGGTCAATTCGGTGATCAACAAGCCCTATGAGCTGAACGCAAGCGTCGGCTCATTTGTCACGGTGGTCGAGCCGGATATGAAGCTGTTTGCGCTGATTGCCAAAGCTGACCAGATCATGTACGAGCAGAAAAAGCGCAAGAGCACCTCGCGCTATCTCCGCAGATAAGCAAAGTGTCTGCGATATCGTTCAACTGCAAACAAAATGCCCTGAAGCGATGACAGACCGCTTCAGGGCATTCATTATGATTCAGGTTGATCGTTGTTCGGCTCCTGCTCCGGCTCAGATTTTTTCGGCTCCGACATATCATAGGGGCCGCGGACGGCTTTGCAGCGCGGATCCTCCGGCACAGCGGGCTTTGCATGTGCCTCGCGGAAGGCATCGACCTTTTTGGCAAGCCACGGCGTCAGCACCGCGATGACCGCCACCGCCGCAAAGATCAGGAAGAATTTTCCGATGAACTTCAGCAGCACCGGCGTGATATTGACTTTTTCCTCGGTTTCCGCAGCCAGCAGAAGCAGCGGCATGATGCGGTTCATTCGGCAATCTCCTTTTTCACAAATACGGCAAACGGCGGACAGCCTGTCCGGTTCGGAAAGCTGCACTGCAGAACGGTGTAATAGCGGCTTTCCAGCGAGCTGAGATATTCCACCAGTGCATCGCGCTCCGAGAAGCCGTTGACACCGCCGTAATAGATGCAGAGCACGAGCCAGCCCTCCGGCTTGAGCAGCCGCAGCCCTGCCTCCAGTGCCGCGATGCTCGAATCCGCATGCGTAAAGATTTCGTGACTGCCGCGCGGCAGCCATCCGAAGTTGAACACAATGCAGGAGACGGTCTCCGGCTCGGCATATTGCTCCATATTGGCGTGGCTGTCCAGATGCAGCTCGGCGCGGAGCCCGTTTTCGGCGAGCAGCGCCGCCGCGGAGTCGATTGCATCCTGCTGGATATCGAACCCGAGCACTCTGCCGGATTCGCCCGCCAGCTCACAGAGCAGCTTGGTATCATTGCCTCTGCCGCAGGTCGCATCGATCACAGTGTCGCCCGCGCGGACATGCTCGCGCAGAAAACGGTGTGCCAGATCGAGCACGCCCAGCTGCCGTTTCGGCGTTTTCTTTTCACTCATACATAAAACACTTTCATATCATCGAGCCGCAGGCAGGCGAGCTTTCCGCCCGCTTCATGGAACACGGCGCCGCAGTCGATGTTGATATAGGTCTCGGCGAACAGCACCTCGGCTCTGCCCTCCATTTCCGGATAGGTCAGCGTCGGCGTGTGCCCGAAGATCAAAGTCCGGTCATCATAGAAGCGGTCGCCCTGCTGCGGGCGCGCATTGATCAGCGCATCCAGCGGATACTCCGAGAGCGGGATCGAAGGATCAAACCCCTCGATGCCGCTGTGCGTCAGGACGATTCTTCTGCCGTCCGGCATCGTCAGCTCATCAAACACGCGGAATTCTCGCAGATAGCTGAGCAGCTCCTCACGCTTTTTCGGCGGCAGACTGAGATACTGCGTCATGGTGATCGAGCCGCCGTTCTGCATCCACGCGCTGTAGACCTCAAGTCCCTCCGGCGTATAGAATCCGGTGACATTTTCAGGCGTTGCTTCATCGGGAAGTCCGCTGACGCACTGCAGCATGATCGCCTCATGATTGCCGAGCAGCGGGTAGACATTGATCCGCTCCATGCAGTCGAGCAGCAGCGGAATCGGCGTATCGCCGCGGTCTACAAAATCGCCGAGGATGTAAAGATCATCCGCTTCGGAAAAGTTGATTTTCTCGCACATTTTCCGGAACAGCGCATGGCATCCGTGGAGATCGCTCATTACATAGATCAAGCAGACTTCACCTCCTTGTTTTCACTGTTTTGGTTCAGTTGAGATTTCCGGTGTGGAACATCAGCACAGACATCGCGGTCAGCGGAGCGGTCTCGCAGCGCAGAATCCGCTTGCCGAGCCAGACCGGCTGCACGCCCTGATTCCGGAGCATTTCGATCTCCTCCGGATCAAAGCCGCCCTCGCTGCCGATGCAGAGCCCGTAGGATTTCGCGTCGCTGCGCACCTGCGAGAACGAGATGCCGCCCTCTCCTTCATAGAGCACCAGCGGAACCTCAATCGAGCGCATACGCTCCGCAGCCATTTCGAGCGAATGGAGCGGCGCAATCGCGGGGATAATCCCTCTGCCGGATTGCTGTGCGGCTGCCTGTGCGATCTTCTGATAGCGCGGCAGCTTCTTCTGGAAATCGCCGCTGTTCATCCGCGAGATGCACCGGCGCGTCAGCACGGGGACGATCTCCGTCACGCCGAGCTCAACGGTTTTCTGGATAATCTGCTCGAGCTTATCTGATTTCGGCAGCGCCTGAAAGAGCGTCACAGAAATGGTCGGCTCGGCGCAGCAGCGCTCCGAGGAAAGAATCCGCAGGTAGACTGCGTCCTGTGTGATTTCTTCGATTTCACAGAGATAATCTATGCCGCAGGAACAGACTGTCAGCTGCTCTTGCGGGCGCATCCGGAGAGAAAACCCGATGTGCCGCACATGCTCATCGCGCAGGACGGGCTGCTCCGGCGAGAAAGAATCCTCAAAAAATTTCGGCATAGCATGATGCTCCTTTTGCATAATCCACTTCATTATAGCATATCTTGACGGAAAAATCAAGACATAAAAGCCGGAGAGGCGCGGGCATTCGTGGATTGATCATATCGCATCCGGCGATGTCAATAGAAAAGTTTGCGGGTCGGGGGCAATGCCCTCGCCGCCCTCCCTATGCCGCAGAAAAACCGCTCCCGATTACATGTTGTCGGGAGCGGTTTATGTCAGAAGTGATTGAGATGATTCGGGATGATGATCGAGGGATAATCCTTGTAGCAGTAGTTGACATCCACATCGTAGTCGATGCCGGCGCTTCTGCCGATGCCGTACTGCCAGATGCCGTATTCGCCGGTAAAGCTCGGGCAGTCCACATTGTAGTTGGCAACCCAGACGCTGTACTTATTGATTGTGCTCTTGGCGATGCGGTTGTTCAGGTAATAGGAGGAGCAGTAGAGCATCACATAATAGCCCATGCTCTCCATCTCGGAGCAGAACGCCTCGATGATCGCGGAGATTTCCTCGACGCTCTTGGAGAGCACGCCCGGTTCCTCGATATCGAATGCGATCGGGTATTCAAACTGACGGTCGCCGAGCACCTGCGCGCAGACATGCGCCTCGATGCGGGCGGTTTCCGGCGTTGTCGCGTAGGAGTACCAGTAAGCGCCGACCGGAATGCCTGCCGCCTTTGCGCGGCTGTAATTCGTCTGGAAGGTGGGATCCTCCTGGAATGCAAATCTGCCGAATCCGGCGCGCATCATGACGAATTTGTTTTCGGATTCGTCGCGCACCTTCTCGAAGTTGATGTCGCCCTGATACTGCGAAACATCAATGCCCTTCCAGAGATAGGGCGGCGCGGTGCGGACGGTTGTTGTGGTCTCCTCGGTGGTTGTGGTCACAGTTGTGGTGACCGTGGTTGCAGCTTTCGTTGTGGTCGCCTTCGCGGCTTTGGTTGTGGTCTTTGCAGTTGTGCCGCTGACCGTTGTTATAGCAGTTGTTGTTTTTCCGGTTGTGGTTTTGGCGGTTGTGGTTTTCGCCGCGGTTGTATTTCCGGTGACGGCGGGCGCGGTGGTCTTTGCGCCGGATGTGACCTTGGTCGCGGCGGTTGTCACGGTAGTGCGTGCCGCTGCCGTTGTCGCTGCGGGCGCGGTAGTCGTGACCGTGGTGACGGTTGTGGTCACCGGTGCTGTAGAACCGAGCAGCGGCGGATCGAGCAGTTCCTCAGGCGAGAGCACCCTGATCTTACCGCGCTTGGTCAGCAGCGGCAGGCGCTCATCGAAATGATCGAGCAGCTCCGCATCCTCAAAGCTGACGCTATAGACTGTGCCGGGCTCTGCGTCCTCCGGAATCCGGAATGCGATATCCAGCATCGCGCCGTTTTCCTCCGTGTATGCGACACGGCTTGAGCAGGCAACGATCTGGTGCATCTTCTTCATCGAGAAGACGGTCATTTCCCCGTCCGGGAAAAAGGCTTCGTTCGGGATGACGGCACTGTCGCGATCCGCAAGGATCACCGGCGTCAGCGCCTCATCATAATCAATCGAGAGTTTTGCGGTCGAAAAGCCGGTATTCTGATTGACAACCGCGGAGACGGTCACAATTGCGCCGGGAAGACCGGCAGCATCGGAGACGGCAAGGTCAAGCGGCGAGTTCTCCTCGACGGAGACGCGCTTGCTGAGCACGTAATCGAAAACGTCGATCACGCCGTCTTTGTTATGGTCGATCAAATCTGCTTCCTCTGCGATAGCGGATACAGGCGCACCCAGCATCACAGCACTCATGAGCGCTGCGAGGCCCGTGGTCAGGAAGCGTTTGAGTCCGGAATGCATATTCAGAACTCCTCCTCTTTTCTGTTTGTTCTTGCAGCAATATATTTGAAGGTCGGTTTTGCAAATATATCTAATTTTTTAGTCTGTATGTACTCAGTTCCAATACATTTTAACATATAATTTCACGAATTGCAAGAGCAGCACCCATTTTTCGGCGGAATTTCCATTTGTAAATGGTATTTCATCTAAAATCGCTTTGATATTTGTGCAATCCGACAAAAATCACTTTTTTTCAAAATCCCCTTGACATTTCCCACTGTTCGTAGTATAATATAAAGGCGGTCACGGAAAACCGGACCGGTTCAAAAGAAAGATGCTGTTTTAGCTCAGTTGGTAGAGCACATCCTTGGTAAGGATGAGGTCGCTGGTTCGACTCCAGTAAACAGCTCTCAGCCGCTTCGAGAAATCGGAGCGGCTTTGATTTTTATCAAGCGAAAGGGGATTGCAATGGCAAAGCAGGCTTTGCTCGTCATCGAGCTGCAAAATGATTATCTCTGGGAGAAGCGCAAGAGCAAATTCCCGTATGATACCGAAAAGCTGATCGCGGCGGTCAATGCGGCGATCCGGCAGACGAAGGAATCCGGCGGCGATGTGATTTATCTCAAGCAGATTTTTCCGGATACGCCCTCGAATCATATCATCTTTGATTTCTGCATCGAGGGGACAGAGGGCGCAGCGCTTTACAGCGGTCTCGAGATCGCGTCCGAATACTGCTTTGAGAAAAACGTCGCAGATGCGTTTCTGGATGCAGATTTTGCGGCGTTCATGGCAGAGCAGGGCTATCAGGAGATTGCGCTCTGCGGCATTGACGAAGCGGGCAGCATTGCGGCGACGGCAAAGGGCGCGCAGAAGACCGGCGCTGCTGTCAGGATTCTGAAGGATGCAACAGCAAGCCGTTTCCCGATCGGCAAGCTTGCGCCGCTCCGAGCAGAGCTGAAATCCCTCGGCGTGGAGTATGTGTGATTTAGAGGTATCTCCGATGGATTTATAATGGGGGCTGTCTCGCCACACTGCGTTATGAGTTTGCAAAGCAAACTCACCCAAACCCCTCGCTGGGGATATTATCCCCAGACCCCATTTTATATATGGATAAAAGCAAGCCGCTCCAATTGGCGTTGATTGGAGCGGCTTCGTTTGCGTTGCCGGAACGCCAAAATAAAAGTTTTGATCAAACTTTTTCAAAAGTTTGCAGGTTCTTAGGGCAGAGCCCTCGCCGCACTCCGCAGAGTGCGGAACTCCCTTTGCATATCAAGAGCTCGGGGGCTTGGGCGCCTGCGATAGAGGCGCCCATTCTAAAATAGCATCCGCGCAGCGGATACATCTTTTATGAATTTTCGTATGTGTTGATAATAATAAGCCGCTCCTGCAAGCAAAAACAGGAGCGGCTTATTATTATTCAGCGATCATGTCACCTGCATTCAGGTGACAGTATAGAACGTGACCGGATTGCCCGCGGTGAAGGTACCGCCGTCCTTGCCGGAGGTATAGGAGCCGCCGAAGTAGACGTAATGGTCGCCGGTGCCGTCGGTGCTTCCGCCGTAATCGACGCTGTATTCCGCATTGAGCAGCAGCTCCGGACCGGAATAGACCACGTACTTAAAGTTATTCGGCGAGCTTACCGTAAAGATGCCGTTGCCGCCGCTCGTGACATTGACAAGCGTGCCGGCGGGCTGCGAATTCGCAAACATCAGACCGATGACGTTCGAGGTTGTCAGCGCCGCATCGGGAGATGTGCAGGAATTGCCGATTGCCCAGAAATTGCCGCCTGTGACAGAGAGCGAGCCTTCGCAGTAAATTGCGCCCTTTTCCTCGCGGGTGCCGCCGATGAATACCGAGGAGCCGCCGAGAATATTGATATAGCCGTCGGTTTTGATTCCGTTTGTTCCGCCGTTGCAGAAGTTGATGCCGCCGAGGATTTCAATACCGTCATTGGAATGCAGGCAGGATTTGGCGGATTCGATGTTCAGTGTTCCGCTTTCAATGACGATATCATCATCACTCTCAATACCGTGGGCATAATTGGCTTTGATATTCAGTTCGCCTTCGCCCTTGATTTTCACAGTATCATTGGAGAAAACCGTGCCCTTGTCCTCGTCGTGGACGCCGCCGTCCTCAAGGAAGTTGACGGAGCCGGGCAGCGAATTGATTGTCAGCTTTTTGGCGTTCAGGCAGTTGATTGCGGAGCCTGCTTTATTGGTGATGCTTGCGCCGTTGAGGTGCAGCTTGACCTTTTTCTTGTTTGTATTGATAATGATCTGACCGTTTGAGAGCGTGCCGGTGATTTCATAGGTGCCGCCCTTGCCGATTGTGATCTCGCCGCCGTGGACAACAATGCCTTCGCCGGAATATTTGGCGGTTGTATCCTCGAGGTAGATGTATTTCGTCGGCTTGACAGCATCTTCCGGATCAAGTTCTTCCTCGCTGTCAACGATCGGGGCTTCCGTGGTGGTTGTTGTCTGCTGCTTATCGGCTGCCTTTGCGGTTGTGGTTTTCGCAGCGCTGCCGGAATTGCCGGAATTGCCGGTGCTGCCGGAATTACCGGAACTGCCGCTGCCGGTGTTTCCGCCGGATTTGGTCTCCGTTTTGGAATCGCTGCTCTTGGAACTGCTGTCATCAGATTTGGACGAGCTGCTGTCGGATTTCGATGAGGAATCGGATTTCGAGTCCTTGGAATCCTTGGAGCTGCTCTCAGCTTTCTTGGTGCTTGCCTTGCCGGAAGCGCTGCTTTCGGTTTCATCTGCTTCGGAGCTGGTGCTCTCGTCCTCTGCAGCGGTTTCCGCGCCGGAATCTGCGCTGCTGGATTGCTCCGGTGTCTCTGCCGTGCTGACAGAGCTGTCGCCGCAGGCAGAAAGGCTGCCGAGCATCATCAATGCGGTCAGGAGTGCCGCCCATGTATATTTCTTCATAGATCCAACCCTTTCTTCGGTATGTGAACAAAAAAGACCGAGGCAGAGCACCTCAGTCTTTTTGCGTGTTGTTCTTATTTCTGCTTGACATCATAGATCTGATCGTCATATTTGTAGAGCACCAGCGTGACGTTGAGGTTGCCGTTCAGCGCGCGGATCTCATCAATAAACTTCTTCTGGTCTGCATCGGTCTTGACGCGGATAGAATAGATCAGATCGAACAGGGTTCCGAAATCGGTCGTCTTAACGCGGCGGAGCACAAAGCTCGTTGTATACTTCTCAAAGACCTGATCAAAGAGCCCGTTGTAGTTGAGGTTCTCCGGAATGGTAATCTTGAGCGTCATATCCTGTGTCTTCGGTGCCGCAAAATCAATGAGGTTGAACAGGATCAGGACTGCCGAGAGAATCAGGAAGAACAGGCAGGCGTAGCCGACGAAGCCGATGCCGCAGGTGGTACCCATGACCATTGCAAAGAAGATGTATGCAATATCACGGGGATCTCCGGGGGCGGAACGGAAGCGGACCAGTGAGAAGGCACCGGTCAGCGAGATCGAAGCGGTGATTCCGATTGTGCTGTTGGCAAGCAGACACATCATCACGATGATGGTCGCAACCAGACCGGAGAGCATCGGCATCGCGAGCACATAGCTTTGCGTGTAGCCGGTTTTCCGGTGGGTGAACATATAAACGAGACCGATCAGAACGCCGAGCACCAGCGCGCTGAGCACGCATGTGACCACCTGTCCGACGGACGGAAAATCAAGGTTTGCGGCTGACTGATCGTCAAAAACGCGGTTGAAAATGTTGATTGCCGAGAGGGCTGCTGCAGAGTGGTTAAGCATAGATTATCTTCCTTTCATCCTGTTGTGCCGCGATCTGCTCGCGCACGAAGTTCTTGTACGCGGTTCCGTATTTGGAGAAGCTGACCTTCCGGATCTGAAGCTCCGAAAGCGCCTGCGTCATCCACATCGGAAACGCGCCGGGAACCTTGATCTCCATGAGCCGCTGATCGGGCAGAATGAGCTGCGAGCCGTAGCTTTCCTTTGCCAGCGTCAGATCATAGCGTCTGGCGGTGATCTCGCGGTCAAAGGTCAGGCGAAATTCGTGATCATCCTTGCCGAAGAAGGCAGCGCGTTGATAGCTGATATACTGCCGCGGCTGAATGGAGTCATAGAAATTCAGGAAGACATCCAGTTCACGCATGACCTGCTTGTCGATGAAGCGCTCATAGTGCGGCTTCACGCGGGACTGGATATAGGCTTCTGCCTCCGAGAGCGTCATCGCGACTCTGCGTTTTGTCACAATGCCGCCGATCTTCTTTTTGACCTCAAGGAACACAGAAGCATCCGGCGATGCCGGAGAGTAGTAGCTCCGCAGACGGAGCTTTTCCTTGTAATGGGGCTTTTCGAGAGAAGTGCGGATCAGGAAGTTATCGGGCGTATCATAATAGATATTGTAGATGCCGTATTCCTTTCCGTCCACGCAGTATGCATCCGGGTTCATATGCTCTTGCACGATCGGCAGGAGCGCATCAAACTGCTCTTTCGAGAGCAGGAACTTGACCTCACGGCGCTGGAATGTACTGATCGCCATAGTGGTTGCCTCCCTTACTGAAAAATTTGAGGGTACAGAAACTGAAAGCTGAATCGACCCGCGCCTGAACGCGGATTCCCCCCTTCGCTTGATTCCAGTATACCGGAAGCAACTTAAATGAACCTGAAATAAACACAAATAAAGGTGTGCAAGGGATGAAAGTATGGTGTCAGACCGGCGCGCAGACCGTGTATGTTTTTGATCGGCAGCGAACCGGAACAGGCGGCTTAATCCTTGAGCGGCAAGCCCTTTGCGTCGGTTTTGATGGAGCCGGAGAGGATCATGATGCCCTCAATGAGCCCCCAGATTTCGGAGACAACAGCCAGTGTGCCGCAGGAGAGAACCGAGAGCAGCAGCTGAATGATTGCCTTGGTGGTGTAGCCCAGATAGAAGTTGTGGACGCCGAAGCAGCCGAGGAAGATGCCGAGCAGACCCGCTGCCACCTTGGATTTATAGGTCACGCCCTGATAGAGCTGACCGTTTGCATTCTGCTGGAAGGTGTTGGGCGCAGTGTAGCCTGTGTTCTGACCGAATGCGGAAGCGTTCGGGTCAGCCGAGCGGAAGGTCTGTGCGCCGGGCTGCTGAAAGCCGGGCTGAACCTGCTGGAACTGGGGCTGCGGCTGCTGGAACTGCGGCTGGGACTGGAATACGCCGGACTGCTGGAAATTCGGCTGAGGCTGCTGCTGAAACTGCATGCCGCCGCCGAGATTATTGTTGACCGGCTGCCCGCAGATCTCGCAGACGACCGTATTGCCCGGTGTCTCGGAGCCGCAGCTTGCGCAGTATTTGATACCTGTACCCGCTGCAAATCCGCATTTCGGACATGTAATATCGGTGTCGAGCAAAACCTCTGCACAATTTCTGCAAAACATATATTTGTTACCTCCTTTGTACGTGTACAAACCGGTACATAGTACACTAAGTGTATTATACTCTGTTTTCGGTGTTCTGTCAAGTAGATTTCGCAGGATTTTTCAGCGTGCTGCGGCGGGTGCGGGCGGGCATCTGCGCCGTGCAGACAATATAAATAGTGTCATCGCAGCAGCCGCAGCGGTCATGCAGAACTTCGGTTTCTGTATTTTGTGTCTCTTTTGGGGTTCAAACGGGCAAGTTTTCGTGAAAACTGATAAATTTTCACGAATCTGAAAAAAGGACTTGATTTTTTTCTCGATTTCTGTTACAATATATCTTGTTGACAAGTCTGTAAAGGAGGTGCCAGCTATGGCAAAATGCGAAATCTGCGGCAAGGGCGTCACATTTGGTATTAAGGTCTCCCACTCTCACCGTCGTACCAATCGTACATGGAAGCCCAATGTCCAGCGCGTCAAAGCAATCGTGAAGGGTTCTCCCTGCCACATCTATGTTTGCTCCAGATGCCTGCGCTCCGGCAAGGTCGAGCGGGCAAACGGCTGAGTCTATTCGGAAAACAACAGGGAGTATTCACACCGTCAAACCGTGGATACTCCATTGTTTTGCAACACCCCAACAAATAAATATTCCTGCGATAGGGAGTAGCCGCCGGCATCCGCCGGATTTCCCGCGTCATATCCGCAGTCTTTTCAGACTGCCGTGTGAAATTGAAATGGCAAGACTTTCGCCGCTGCATCAGCCGGATTCGTTCGGTGATCTGCGCTGCGAAGGTCTTTTTTTATATGCCATAAATTTGAAGTGAGGGACAGTCTATGAAGCACTATCTGGAAACATGCGAAGCCGTTTTAGAAGAAGTACAGAGTACACCGAACGGCCTGACTGCAGCCGAGGCGAAAACCCGTCTCGAAACCTACGGCGAGAACAAGCTCGCAGAAGCGCCCAAGCCGACGCTTGCAGCGCGTTTTTTGGAGCAGATCAAGAACCCGATGATTCTGGTGCTGCTCGCAGCAGCGGTGATCTCCGCGATCACGGGCATTATCTCAGAGGGCAAGCTCGAAGCCGATGTGTTCATCATCCTGTTTGTTGTCATCGCGAATGCGGTGCTCGGCGTCTATCAGGAGAACAAGGCGGAGGCGGCGATCGAAGCGCTGCAGGCGATGAGCGCCGCGCAGAGCAAGGTTTACCGTTCCGGCGAGCTGATTGTCGTTCCGAGCGCAGAGCTCGTCCCCGGCGATGTCATCACGCTTGAAGCCGGTGACAATGTCCCTGCGGACTGCCGCATCCTCGATGCCGCAGCGCTCAAGGCAGAGGAATCCGCGCTGACCGGTGAAAGCGTCCCGTGCGATAAGGAGGCATCTGCGCTGGAAGGAACGGAGGTTCCGCTCGGCGACCGCAGAAACATGCTTTACATGGGCAGCAGCATCGCATACGGCAGAGCCGCCGCGGTTGTTGTCGCAACCGGTATGCAGACCGAAATGGGCAAGATCGCAGGCGCGATTGCAGAGGCTGAGGATGACGAAACGCCGCTGCAGAAGAATCTGACGCAGCTGAGCAAAATCCTCTCGTTCGCAGTCCTCGGAATCTGCGTTGTGATCCTCATCATCAGCGTGATCCAGATGTTCGTGCAGAACGGCACGATCACCCTGCCGGGCTTCCTCAATTCGTTCATGATCGCCGTCAGCCTTGCAGTTGCAGCGATTCCGGAAGGTCTTGCAGCCGTCGTGACGGTCGTCCTTTCAATCGGCGTGACGAATATGTCCAAGCGCGGCGCCGTCATCCGCAGACTGACCGCTGTCGAAGCGCTCGGATGTGCGCAGGTCATCTGCTCGGATAAGACCGGCACCCTGACTCAGAACAAAATGACCGTTGTCGAGGAGCACACCGATAACAAGGAGCTGCTCGCGACAGCAATGGCACTCTGCTGCGACGCCGTCCTCAATGAGGATGAGAGCGTCACCGGCGAGCCGACCGAGGCAGCGCTTGTCGCCTACGCAAACAAGTGCGGACTGAAAAAATATCAGCTGGATGCAGCAACGCCGCGTGTCGAGGAGGCACCGTTCGATTCGCTCCGCAAGATGATGTCCACCGTGCATCAGAAGGGCGAGGGCTATATCCAGTATACAAAGGGCGCGCCGGATGAAGTCCTGCGCTGCTGCACGCAGATTCTTGAGAACGGCAGCGTCCGCCCGATGACCGACGAAGACCGCGCGGAGATTCTGCGTCAGAACAAGGAAATGGCAGATAAGGCACTGCGCGTGCTGCTCGCCGCATACCGCGAGATGACCATGCTGCCCGATACCATTTCGCCCGCATCGCTCGAGCATGACCTGATCTATATCGGCATGACCGGCATGATTGATCCGGTTCGTCCCGAGGTCAAGGATGCGATCGGTCTCTGCCGCACGGCAGGCATCCGCCCTGTCATGATCACCGGCGACCACAGAGACACCGCCGTCGCGATTGCGAAGGAGCTCGGCATCCTCGGCGAGGGACAGCGTGCCCTGACCGGCGCAGAGCTCTCCGAAATTCCGGATGACGAGTTCAACAAGACCGTCAGCAACTACAGCGTCTATGCGCGCGTGCAGCCGGAGCATAAGGTTCGCATTGTCAACGCATGGCGCAAGCAGGGCATGACCACCGCGATGACCGGCGACGGCGTCAACGATGCGCCCTCGATCAAGAGCGCGGATATCGGCGTCGGCATGGGCATCACCGGCACAGACGTCACAAAGAACGTCGCTGACATGGTGCTGACTGACGATAACTTTGCAACGATTGTCGGCGCGGTCGAAGAAGGCAGACGCATCTACGATAACATCCGCAAGGCGATTCAGTTCCTGCTCTCGAGCAACCTCAGCGAGGTGCTCTGTATTCTCGTTGCAACGCTCGGTCTCGGCAAACTGACCGGCGGTTCGTTCACAATCTTCGGACCGGTTCATCTGCTCTGGATCAACCTGATCTCCGACTGTTTCCCGGCTGTTGCGCTCGGGATGGAGCCTGCAGAACGCGGCATCATGAAGCGCAAGCCGCGCAGCAGCGAAGCCCACATCTTCTCGGACGGCATGGGCATCAACCTGCTCTGGCAGGGCGCTGTGATCGCTGTCCTGACTCTGATCTCCTACGTCATCGGCGCGCAGACTTCTCCGGAAGCCGGCACGACTATGGCATTCCTGACGCTCTCCGTCTGTGAGATGCTCCACGCATGGAACATGCGCTCGCTCCGCAATTCGGTGTTCACAATGGAGCACCGCAACCCGATGCTGCTCGGCTCGGTTCTGCTTTCGTTTGTGCTGACAGCGCTTGTCCTGCTGGTTCCGGCACTGCGCGGCATCTTCTCGCTGACCGCACTCAGCGGCATGCAGTATCTCTGGGGTATCCTGCTCGCAGCGGCGATTGTTCCGCTTGTCGAGATTGTCAAAGCATTCCGCAGACTCAAAAAATGAGGATCACACATGAGCTCTGAGGCAACACACAGCCGGCCGGCGGCAAAGCTCCTGCTGATTATACTTGCAGCGGTGCTGCTGCCGCTGACCGTTGTGTTTATTCTGCACAGCAACCGCCTGAACCGTGAAGCGCGGATTCTGATGGCGCGCGGCTGGCGGTATGCGGCAGCGGACGGCGATTATTCGCTGAGCTATCTTGCATCGGGCAATGACGCAGGCGCACACCGGATCATCGCGCTCGCCGATCTCGGCGTCAACGATTACAGCATCCAGCTCCGGAATTTCTGCAGCGCGCTCGGAGACAGCAATCTGATCGTCTGCATCGACCGCGCAGGCTGCGGCATGAGCATCGACACACAGACGCCGCAGACCGTGGAGCAGATTGTCTCGGATTACCGCGCCGCGCTGAAAAACGCGAACATCGAGCCGCCGTATGTCCTGCTGCCGCATGCGTTCGGCGGCATCTATGCGGCATACTGGGAGAGCATGTATCCCGATGAAATCGAGGGCGTGTTCTTTCTGGACGGCACCGTGCCCGACGCAGAGGATGCGGCACCGCAGCCGGAGAAGGCGGCGAAATGCAAGCAGCTGCTCGCACATTTCGGCATTCAGCGGCTGAAGAAGTATCCGCTGCCGGTGGGATTCAGCGGCGCAGAAACCCAGAGCGCGCGTTTCCTGAACATCCGCGGTGCCAAGACCGCCGCGCAGATTTCCGAGCGGCAGCTTGCCGCGGAAAACTGCCGGAAGGTCTCGCAGAGCATCGTGACGAACGATATCCCGAAGGCGTATATCAATGCGGCATCGTACAAATCGCCGGAGGACTGGCTCGCCGCCGATGACTGGGCGCGGACATTCCGCAGGCTTCCCGATCTGACAGATGACGCGCGCCGTCAGCTTGCCGAAGAACAGGTATCGCGTGCCGCCGCATACGAAACGGATATCCTGCAGCCGTATCTTGAACGTCTCGGCAACTGCCGGTACTATGCGCTTTCCGGCGACACCTGCATTCACATGCAGAAACCGATGCAGTGCGCTGTTCTGCTCTCGCAGTTTTTTACCGAGATCGAAAGGCAGAGCAAGCCGGTGAATCATGAATAGAGAAAAGAATAAAATGCAGCCGCTCCAATCATCGCCAATTGGAGCGGCTTTCTTCTGTCCATATATAAACATGGGGTCTGGGGATAATATCCCCAGCAGGGGTTTGGGGACGGAGTCCCCATTATCAATCCATCGGAGATACCTTTTTCTCACAGCAGCTTAGCGACAAAGCGGAGGATCCAGAGGACATCCGAGTGATTGCGTTCGCCGTCGGCATTGCAGTCTGCGTTGAGTAGTCCCTGCGTGCTGATGCGGACACCGGAATCCTCAGCGACGAGCCGCGCGAGCAGCACTGCATCGGAGACATCAATATTGCCGTCGAGATTGACATCGCCGCTGCGCGTTGAGACGGGTTCTGCCGTGACCGTTGTGGTGGTTGTTTCGGATGCGGCGGTGGTTTCCGGCGGAGCAGCTGTTTCCGGAACGGTGGTGACAGGCGGCGCAGTCGGCTCTGTTACAGTTGTGACCGGTTCTGTGACGGTGGTTTCCGCCGCGGTTGTTGTGATGCGGGCGGTTGTGGTGGTGACGGTTGTAGCCGTGGTGGTTCTGCCGTGACGCCGTGTGGTGGTCTGCACGGTTGTTGTGGTCGGAGCGGTCGCCTTTGCGGTGCTGGTCTCCGTGACGGTTGTCGGGCGAGCCGTGGTTGTGACGGTTGTGGCGGTTGCCTTCGCGGTGGATGTTGTGCTTGTCACGGTGCTTGTGAAAGTTGTAGTGGTGGCTGCGGTAGTAGTGGGCTTCGCGGTTGTCACAGTGGTGGTTGTGGATATTGCGGTGGTCTCAGTAGTGGTCTCTGTGGTTTCTGTTGTTTCCTCCGGCTGTGCAGCGCCGAGCTGAATCGTATGGAACGTCTTGTCGATCGTCAGATTATCCTCAGAGGGATACGCCGGTGCCGCCATGATCTGATAGGTCAGCAGCCCGTCCCCGTCGATATACATGCCGTAGATTTCGCCGAGCGCCAGTTCCTCCGCATTGAGCGTGTAGATTTTCGCCGGTGTATTGCTGTCAAGCGGCATTTCATAGATCGAGGTCGGATCGTGATAATAGACCTTGTCGCCGTAGACCTGCGATGTCACATAGCAGATCGAATAAACGGTATTGCGGTGGGTGTCCCATCCGGCGGTGATTGTCCGGAGCGGCGTCGCATCCGTGACAGCGCTGCCGCGGCAGAGCGTCGCCTTGACATCGCTTGCATAGCGGATTGTGGAAGGATCCGCAGCCTTTGCATAAAACCATGTGCCGTCCGGCAGGGGATGCATCGTATCAATGACGGTGCGCCAGGCTGCATTGCTGTAGTCCTCCGAGGAGCAGACGATCTCTGTCCCGTCAGAAAAGTAGTTCCAGTCAGAGGCGGAATGGTAGGCATCTGCCATCATGAAGGCATCGCTGACGAGCAGATACTGATGCGTTGCGCGCCCGAGCATATCCGGCGTGCCGTCATCATAGGTGACATCGCAGTGGTACCATTCCCCGTCGATCTGCACGACATTCCACATGTGGTTCAGGCTGTCGCTCGTGATCGTATAGCAGGGGATTCCGACTCTGCGGCAGAGCATGCACAGCGCGAGCGCATAGCCCTGACAGACTGCCGAGCCGCCGAGCATGGCAGCGTAGGCATCCATGATTGTCAGGCTCATGTCATATTCGCAGTGCTCTGCGAGAACATCGTGCAGATAGAGCAGCTTTTCGGCATCGCTCCAGCCGGGCTGCACCGCTGCGAGCACCTTGTCCATGTAGGCATCCAGCTTTTTCTGCAGCTCCGGAATCTCAGCCGTATCATAATTGTATTCAATGTTGATGAAGTTGATATATTCCTTGCGGTCGCGGACGGAATAGTATGTGCCGTATTTGAACCCTGAGCTGACATAGAACCATTCTGCCTCAGTATAGAGCGCCTGATAGTAGAGCTCTGCTGTCTCATCGAGTGTCAGCTTCATGTCTCTGACGGAAACCTGCGTTTCGAGGTTTTCCCATGCGTTGTGAACCCGTGCATCGAACGTCTCAGCAACGGATGCTTTCGTCTCAACTGCGGAAGCTGTCATCACCGGCTGCATGCACGCGAGCAGCATACCGGCGGAGAGCAGTCCTGCTGTCAGTTTCTTTAAGGTGGATTTCATCTTGCGCACCTCCTCAGGGTAACAGCGAGAACGGATTGGTTTTGATTCAGTCTCATCTTGCCTGCAAGATTATTATATCACAATCAAATCGTGATTGTAAGATGTAAAACGCTGAAATTGTGGATTTGTTTTTGTGCGAACCGTACAAACTGGCTGAATTGTTAGTATAATTTTCAGAAAGCAAGCGCTCAGGCGGAAAAGCAGCGCCGGATTTCGTTTGCAACGCAAAGTATAAGTACAGCAAAAATATACAAAAAGTTTCGTTTTTCTGTTCCGGAAAATCTGTCTATCAAGCGCGATTTTTATGCAAGGAGACAAAGTCTTGCATTCTGCTTGCGAAACTTGTATCGTTTGTGCTATAATGAAAAATGTCCCGTTATGCGGGAAAATAGTGGGAAGGGAATATAAAAGATGAAACAAAAAGCATTCACAGCCATGATGGCGGCTGTCGTTGCGCTGACGGCTGTCAGCAGTACGATGATGCTGCCGGAGAGAGCGCCGCTCGCGCTGACGGCAGAAGCGGCAGCAGTCAAAGCAGAAGAGCAATCGGTTGAGGGAAAGAACGAGCTCTTCACTTATCTGAAATTTCCGAAGTCCAAGTATATTGAAATCACCGGCGTCAACACCGCTCCGAGCGGCAAATTCGAGGTGCCGGAGAAGATTGAGGATCTGCCGGTCGCAGTCATTGCGGACAGTGTCTTTGCAGAGTGCAAGGAGCTGACCGAGCTCGTGCTGCCGGATTCCGTCCGCTACCTGAAAACCGGCGCAGTCGCAAGCTGCCCGAAGCTGAAAACCGTCAAGCTTTCCAAAAACCTCACCGCGCTCCCCGCAAGAGCATTTGAGTTCTGCAAGGCGCTCGAGAGCATCACGCTGCCGGATTCGTTAACGGCAATCAACGCATTTGCATTTGATAACTGCACCGCACTCAAAGAGATCATAATTCCGGATCAGGTCACGCTGGTCGGCTCGGCGGCATTCCGCTCCTGCACGGCGCTGGAAAAGGTCACGCTCGGCACCGGCGTCAAGGAGCTCGGCAACCAGACCTTCGCAATGTGCTCGAATCTCAAAGAGATCAAGCTGCCGCAGGGCGTCTCCAAGATCGGCTCGCGCGCATTCGCCGAGTGCATCGCGCTGGGCGGGATTGAAATGCCGGATACAGTCAAGAGCATCGGCTCCGAGAGCTTCATCGGCTGCGATGCGCTGAAATCCGCAAAGCTTTCCGCCGGTCTGACCGACATTCCGATGTCCGCATTCAGCAGCTGCGATAAGCTCGAAAAGATCGAGATTCCGGACAGCGTCAAGAACATCGAAACCTATGCATTCTATGCCTGCAGCGGTCTGCAGTCTGCAAAGATCGGCAGCAGCGTCAGCACAATCCGCGATTCCGCATTCCAGAAGTGCACCGCGCTGAAGGAGGTCAGCTTTGGCAGTGCGCTGACTTCGATCGGCGCGCACGCATTCCGC
Organism: Oscillospiraceae bacterium; assembly: GCA_017523995.1. The sequence continues at coordinate 62,871 of JAFWUX010000050.1, forward strand.
GAGTGCAAGGCACTGGAAGCCGTCACGCTGCCGGACAGCGTCTCCGAAATCGGCGCCAATGCCTTTACAGCAGATACCGCGCTTGCAGATCTCAAGCTGCCGAAGGATCTCAAGGTTCTGCCGGCACAGGTATTCTACGGCTGCGGCGCACTGACATCGGTCAAGCTGCCGGAACAGCTTGAGATTCTCAGCGAGGGCTGCTTCCAGAACTGCCAAAAGCTCGCATCTGTGACGATTCCCTCGAAGACCTGCAAAATCGCAGCGGATCAGTATCTGTTCTGCAACAGCTATGGCATCTATGATACGATCATCTTCGGCTACGAGGGCTCGACCGCCGCACAGTATGCCAAGGATTACAAATATAAATTCGAGACGCTCAAAAGCACGGATGCACCGGCTGCCACAACAGCAGCCGTGACCGCCACAACCGCAGAGCCGACCACCACGATTGTGACCACCACAACCGCAGAGCCGACCACCACGATTGTGACCACCACAACCGCAGCACCGACCACCACCGTTGTGACCACCACAACCGCCGCACCGACCACCACCGTTGTGACCACTACAACCGCGGCACCGACCACCACCGTTGTGACCACCACAACCGCAGCACCGACCATCACCGTTGTGACCACTACAACCGCCGCACCGACCACCGCAGCTGTGACCACAACAGCTGAGGCAAAAACGAGAACCCGCGGCGACGTAGACGGCGACGGCGTGATCACCGTCGGCGATGCGCAGCAGGCGCTCTGGGCATATGTCCAGCTGCTTGCGGGCGCAAAGACGCCGCTGAGCCCGGCAGCAGCAAGCGCCGCAGATGTTGATATGGACGGCGAGATTACCGCAGCCGACCCGCAGAACATTCTTGCGTATTACTCTGTCAATACGCTTGCGCATTTCAAGATGAGCTGGGAGGAGCTGCTCAAGTTCCGCGGGAAATAAGGTGATCAATTCGGTATCGCTTCGCGATGATTGATAATGGGGGCTGCTCGCCCCCAAACCCCTCGCTGGGGATATTATCCCCAGACCCCATATTTATGTGTGGATAGAATGAAGCCGCTCCGGTCAGCGTTGATCGGAGCGGCTTCATTCTATTTCAACATAAAAATGGGATTCCAAAGGGCTAATAGCCCTTTGGCGGGGTATGGGGCACAGTTTGCGCAGCAATACTGTAAGCCCCTATTCCAAATCCATCGGAGATACTGATAAAAAGATGTATCCGCTTCGTGGATGCTGTTTATGAATGGGCATCTCTATCGCAGGTGCCCAAGCCCCCGAGCTCTTACTACGCCAAAGGAGTTCCGTGCTCTGCGGAGCACGGCTTAGGGCGCTGCCCTAAGAACCCGCGAGCTTTTGAAAAAGCCCGACCAAAACTTTCGATATGTTGTGCGTCCAAAACAAAGCCGCTCCTATTTGCGTGAATGGGAGCGGCTTTCTTTTATTCACGTATAAACATGGGGTCTGGGGATAATATCCCCAGCAGGGGGTTGGGGACGGAGTCCCCATTATAAATCATCGCGGAGCGATACCTTTACTCCGACACCGGATTGAACGGGAAGGCGGGCATCATTTTGAGCTTAAAGAGGTTCATCTTGTGCTTGCGGTCGATGAGCGCCTTTGTCTCGGGATCGGGCTCGATGCCTTCGCGGATATAGAGGTCGAGGGCAGCGTAGGTAAAGCCGAGGTTGTCCTCATCGGTTTTGCCGCAGAGACCGTCAGAGGGTGCCTTCTCCACAAGGCGCTCCGGCAGACCGAGTGCGCGGCCGATTGCCTTGACCTCCGTGACGGTAAAGTTTGCGAGCGGCGAAAAATCACCGACGCTGTCGCCCCAGCGAGTCGAATAGCCGACCCAGTCCTCAGAGAGGTTGCAGGTGTTCGCGACTCTGCCTCCCACGGACTGCGAAACGGCGTAGACGGTTGTCATGCGGATGCGCGGCGGCAGATTGATCTCCGCCTGTGTGCTGAGCGGCGTGACGGCAGCGACGGCTTTCGCGACCGCATCGACCGCCTCACCGACATTGACGGTAACGTTCATGATGCCGAGGTGCTTGCAGAGCAGCATGGAATCGTCGATATCGGGCTGTTCACCGCGCGGCATGAGGACGCCGATGACTCTGTGGACGCCGAGCGCCTTGCAGAGCAGGGCAGCGCAGACAGAGCTGTCCTTTCCGCCGGAGATTCCGAGAACGGCGGGGCAGCCGTCGCCGTTTTCCGCGAACCAGTCCTGAATCCAGCGGCAGCAATCCTCGATTGCGCGGTTGACATCAAAATGGTACATAGCATTCATCCTTTCGTATGTTGAGTGGAATTAGAAACGAATGTCATCTCCCCAGCGCCCCCACACCTGCGAGCAGACCGGAAGCGATATGCACAGAGATGAGGAGCCAGAGCAGGGGGGAGGTAAACGCGATCCGTCCGGCGCGCATGCTCTGATGCGGCGTCTGATCGGGGAGGCGCTCGGTGACGAACAGATAGAGCAGCGAAACCGAGCCGATGAGCAGCACGCCGAGCGTATAGCTGATGCTGACGATGTGCATGGTGTGCTGCGAGAAGAACCGTTCCCCGAGCGCGAGCGCAATACCGGCGGAGTTGACCGCGATATGCACAATGATTGCCGGTGTCAGAGAGTTGTGCCGGATCGTGATATATCCGAGCAGAATGCCGAGCGGGAACGTAAAGAGAAACTGCATGAGATTTTCGTGCATCACACCGAACAGCAGCGCCGAGAGCAGAATGCCGAAGCGCTGACTGACTCTGCTGAGATTTTTGAGCGCAAATCCGCGCATGAGCAGCTCCTCGGTAACGGGCGCGATGATGCAGGCATAGAGCCCGAGCATCGCGACGCGCAGCAGCGAGCCGTCGAGCGTGGTGTTCGGGACATAGAGCGAAAATCCTGCATTTTTGGCAAGCCGGATGATCTGTTCGCCGAGCAGCTCCGTCACGAGCTGAATCCACAGCCCGATAAAGACATAGCAGACCGTGCGCGGCACGGAAAGATTGCGCAGCCTGAAGAATCCGCGCGGTTTCAGGTCGGTCAGTTTGCACCCGACAAAAAACGCAATCAGATTGGCACAGAGGAACGCGATCAGATTGATCGCATAATTGATTGAGCTGTCATTGAGATACTGCCGCAGAATCTGCGGATAGTTCTGGGGCAGCTCCCCGAGCTTGCGCAGATCGACCTGCCGCACGATCACGCCCGCGATGCCCTGCAGCGCGACAAAGATTGTCATGGCAGTGATGACGCAGAACAGCAGCATCAGAAATGTCAGCGCGAAGTAGCGCCGGATCGCAGCTCGTTCATTCGGCGCCGGAAAGAGGGAAAGCTTGCTTTCCGGCATGTCGATCTCCGGCGCAATGGCGCGGTAATCCGGCGAATAATCCGGCTCCTCTGTCGGATTCCGGAACGGATTTTTGAGATCGACCGGCGTAATATCGGAATATTCACGGGTATTGGGCATAGCATTTCCTTTCAGAGTGGGGGGATTATTTCAGCGTCACCACGGTCACGCCGTCCTCGCCCTCGCCGTAGACGCCGAGCCGGAAGGACTTGACCTGTTTCATGCGCCGCAGATGCTCATGGATGCCCTTGCGCAGTGCGCCGGTGCCTTTGCCGTGGATGATCGTGACGGTCTCAAAGCCTGTCAGCAGCGAGCCTGCGATAAAGTTCTCGACCATCATGATGCCCTCATCGACGGTGCATCCGCGGATATCGACCTCATTGGCAGCAGAGCGTCCGCCGCTTTTGCCCTTTTCGGAGCGGACAACGGTAGTGTGGACTTTTTTCTGCTCCTGTTTTTTCTTTGCCTGAACGGTTTTTTCGAGCCGCAGATTCTCAATCGGGACGCGGGTTTTCATCGCCCCGATCTGCACGGTGACAACTTTTCCGGTCGGCTCAGCAATGACGGTGCCGCTTCTGCCCATCGAGACAATCAGCACCGAATCACCGATCTGCAGTTCACGGGGCAGCGTGTAGTCGCCCTGTTCGTCGGTATCGGAGTTCTCATAGAGCCGGTTGATGGTCTGATTGGTGCTCTGTTTTGCCGCCGCGATCTTCTGCGCGAAGTCCGCGTGATCCTTCTGCTTTTTGAGGTCGCGGAGTTCTTCGAGCAGCGCATTGGATTCAGTCACCGTCTGCTCGACGATGCGTCTTGCCTGCGTGCGGATCTTGTTGAGTTCCTCCTCGCGGCGCTGTTCGAGCAGTTCCGCCTGTTCGCGGACTTCCTTCTCATGCACGGCGATGCTGGATTTGAGCTGTTCGAGCTCCGCGAGCGCCTTCTCATGCTCAGCGCGGGTGCGGTCAAGCTGCTCGACCGCCTTTTCAAACCGCTGATTCTCGGTGCTGACGAGCTTCTTTGCGTGTGCAATGACGTCCTCCGGCATGCCGAGCGAGCTGGAGATCGCGAATGCATTGGATTTTCCGGGCGAACCGATCACGAGCCGGTAGGTCGGCTTGAGCGTTTCGAGGTCAAATTCGCAGGAGGCGTTCTCGACGTCAGCGGTCTCGAGCGCATAGCGTTTGAGCTCCTGATAGTGCGTTGTGACGATCATCTCAGCGCCCTGCATCCGCAGCCGTTCAATGACCGCGACAGCGAGCGCCGCACCCTCAACCGGATCGGTACCGGAGCCAAGCTCATCCATGAGGACGAGCGTTCTGTCATCCGCCGTCTTGATGATCTCGATATCCTGCAAGGTGTGCGCGCTGAATGTCGAGAGATTATATTCAATGCTCTGCCGGTCGCCGATGTCCACAAGGATGCGGTCAAAGCAGGCGATGCGGCTGCCGTCTGCGGCAGGAATCATCAGACCGCACATTGCCATAGCCGTGAGCAGTCCGACGGTTTTCAGCGCAACGGTTTTACCGCCGGTGTTCGGTCCGGTGATAATCAGCGCATGGAAGTCGATGCCGAGATTGATATTGATCGGCACAACGGTTTTGGGGTCAATCAGCGGATGCCTTGCATTTTTGAGCAGCATCGAACCGTCGTCGGAGACCTGCGGAATGATGCCCTTCTGCTGCGCGCCGAGCGAAGCCTTTGCAAAGTAGAGGTTGAGCTCCGCCGCGATGTCATAGCCCTGCAGCATGGGTTCCGCCGCAGCGCCGCACTCTGTACAGAGCTTCTGAATGATGCGCTCGACCTCCTCCTGCTCCTGCGTTTCGAGCAGCCGGATATCGTTGTTCGCATCGACAATCGCCATCGGCTCGATGAAATAGGTCTGACCGGTCGCCGAGGTATCGTGAATCAGACCTGCAACGTCGCCGCGGTGCTCCGCCTTGACGGGGATGACATAGCGCCCGTCGCGGATTGTGATAATCTGCTCCTGCAGATAGGTCTGCATTGCAGAGGAGCGGATCATTTTCTCGAGCTTTTCGCGCAGTTTCAGTCCTGCCTGCGTGATTTTTCTGCGGATCTGACCGAGCGCGGGACTTGCGGCATCGGCAAGGCGCTCCTCATTTTCGATGGAGCGTTCGAGCAGATCGGCGAGGTAAGGATTCGGCTGCAGTCTCGCAAAGAGATCGGAGAGCGTTGTCTGCATGGATTCGCAGTGATCGTACCAGTCCGCGAGCGAGGAGATCTGCCGCAGCAGTCTTGCGATCTCGAGCAGTTCCTTGAGGGAAACGCGCGCACCGGACTGTGTTCTGCGGATTGCAGCACAGACGTCGGTGAAGCTGTCGAAAGAAGGCGTACCGAAGCGCACCGAGAGCTGGAAAGCGTCCTCGGTCTGCTGCAGCGCATAGCGCACCCGCTCCGGATCGGTCTCCGGCACAAGCGCACGCGCAAGTGATTTTGTTTTTTCATTGGCTGCTTCGGATGCGAGTTTTTCGAGTATCTTCTGCAGTTCCAATGTGATATAATCCTGTGAAAGCTGTGTATTCATATTGTCTCCATAAGTGTACGGGGCAGTGCCCGCAATGTTTTGTTTGTATCCCGATCAGCGGTTACAGCACATGAATATCCTCGATATGAGGAACCGGCGTCTGATTTTCGTCATAGAGAAACTCAACGATCAGCATGAGATCATTGAGCGCGCCGTCAGAGGAAAGGTCAAATTCAGCGCTGAACCCCGAGCCGTCATTATAGAGATACACATTGAGCTGTTCGTAGTGTTTCATGTCACAGAAAGGGGCAAAATGCACCGGCGCGCCGTAGGAATCGAAGCACCGGAGCCTGTTTTCCATGAGATACGCCTCACACCAGTTCCGGAGCTGTGCCGCGGAGATTCCGGCAGGCAGCGCAGCAAATTCAGGGATGCGTTCATAGTCACGGCAGGCCATGCAGTCCACGATGCCGCGGACAACCGGTTCCGCAATGATGCGTGCTTCCTCCTCGGTCATAGTGATTCTCCTCAATTGGCATTATAAGTTTCTGAGCGATGATAAACCAAATCAGAATTCAGCGTTGCTGTTATTCGTTGAAGTCATACTTATCATATCGGCATTTTATATGAAAAACTCCGGCATCTATAATAAAATGCTCGCCTTCATAGGCAGCGTTTGGATGACAATTGCTAATTCCAATTTGAATATCACCGATTTTCGTTTCCTGGAAATCGCTGGAATTACCTGCGATTAAATATTGAACAATTGGATAATCCATATATCCGTTGTCATGATCTTCTATTGGAAAGAACACTTCAAAAGGACGTTCAATATTTACGCCGAAAGACAAGAGATACGCTGCAACTTCCGGATAGGCTTGCTTGATTTCATCTATCAGGTTTTGACAATCGTTACAGCCGCAGATATCTTCTCTTTTTATTCCTGCGTAATATAATTTTGTTCTTTCGATATCCATAACAGCTCCGCAAATTCCGATTGATCTGCTTACATCAGTGAAAACAGTCGGCTCACATGCATTCCCCTTATCCTCTCAGGTTTTCGCCGCCCGCGCACGTTTTGCAAGCGAAACTGTGCAGTTTGCCAAGGGCAAACATGTGCCCACGCTTTCCTGATCCCTTGACCCCTTGTGCTCGGCGAACCAAAAGCGTATGCGGAACCAAATAGAGAGGAGAGAGTCAGGAAAAGGAGAGCGCGAGAGGGAAAACCTGAGAGAGAGGGGAGATAAGCGACGAAGGAGCGCCTCCCCTCTTTCTTGGGTTGTCCCTCTCGCATTCGCGCCCCGCGCCCAGTTAAAATAAACATTCGGACAAATAATCAAGATCATAAAGCTGAAATCATACTATGATAAATACCGATTTACTATATTACGGCTGCGGTCGGGCAGTCAGGCAGCATTTCTGATCAACTGACATTCCCGAAATGGAGGCGGGCACTGCCCGCAAATACCGATTTACTATATTACAGCTGCGGTCGGGCAGTCAGGCAGCATTTTTGATCAACTGACATTTCCGAAATGGAGGCGGGCATTGCCCGCAAATTCCAATTCGGCAAACGCCGCCGAAAACCTTTAGCAAATCGCAGCCGCACACTGCACCTGATATTCCCAAACATCAGACGCTTCCGGAACCGGATAACCTTTCAATTTCGGCAAACGCCGCCGGAAACCTTTAGCAAATCGGAGCCGCGCACTGCGCGGACCATTTCATGGAGATGTCGAAGGCTTTGACGCTGTGGGTGAGCGCACCGATCGAAATGATATCCACACCGGTCTCGGCAACGCCGCGCAGTGTCTCATGCGTAATGCCGCCGGAGGCTTCGAGCTTTGCCCTGCCGTCCGTGATGCGGACAGCCTCTTTCATGGTCTCATTGTCCATGTTGTCGAGCATGATGATATCCGCTTCCGCCTCGAGCGCCTGACGCAGTTCGTCGAGCGTGCGCACTTCAACCTCAATGCGCACCATATGCCCGATATGTTCGCGGAGCTGCGTAATTGCCGGCAGGATGCCGCCGCAAGCGTCAATATGGTTATCCTTCAGCATTGCGCCGTCGGAGAGATTAAAGCGGTGATTTTTGCCGCCGCCGCAGCGCACGGCATATTTCTGCATCGCGCGGATGCCGACCATGCACTTGCGCGTATCGGCGATCGAAGCATTTGTGCCCGCCACGATATCGACGCATCTGCGTGTTTCGGTCGCAATGCCGGAAAGATGCTGCAAAAGATTGAGCGCAGTGCGTTCGCCCTTGAGCAGCGTGCGGGTTTTGCCGTGCATCGTTGCAAGGATATCGCCGTATTTGACCTTGTCGCCGTCCTTTGCTTTTGCGGTAAAGGTGACGCCCTCACCGACCAGCGCAAAGACGCGCGCCGCAATGTCCATACCGCAGAGCACGCCCTCATCCTTCGCCATGAGATAGGCGTCGGATTCGTGTTCCTCATCGAGCAGAAAATCGGTTGTCACATCCATACCGGTGATATCCTCATGCAGCGCGCGCAGGATCACCTCATCGACATAAGATTGCAGCAGTTCCATTACAATTGCTCCTCTAAAATTAAGTATGCGCAGGTTGCCTGCGACTTGGCTTCGAGATAATCAAGGTCCATTTTCCAGTCCTCACAGGCAATGAGCTGAATGAGCTCCGTCACGCGGTCATAGGCTTCGCGCATATGCTCTGTGTTCGGGATGACAAAATAGTTTTCCTGCAGAATTTTGCGCAGCTCTGTGCGGATGCCGTGCGGAATGGGCTCTGTCGCGGTGACAGGCTTGAATTCGCCGTGATCGAAGCGCGTTGTGATTGCGTCTGCTTCTCTTGCAATCTCCTCAGCGGCTCTGCGCGAAAAGACAAGTGCTTCGAGCAGGCTGTTGCTCGCGAGACGGTTGTTTCCGTGGACACCGGTATGTGCGCATTCGCCGCAGGCATAGAGCCGGTCCACGCGCGTCTGTGCATTCGCGTTGACATCAATGCCGCCCATGAGGTAGTGCTGACAGGGATAGATCGGCACAGGCTCTTTCGTGAGATCATAGCCCTGTTCGAGCAGCTTGTTATAGATTTTCGGGAATCTCGCCTTGACGACTTCGGGGTCCTCATGCGTGATATCGAGCCAGAAGTCCTGCGAGCCTGTCCGCTGACTTTCGAGGATGATCGCATGCGAGACAACGTCACGCGGCGCGAGCTCAAGCCGGTCATCGTAGCGGTGCATAAAGCGTTCCATGTTGCAGTTCCGCAGATAGGCGCCTTCTCCGCGCACCGCCTCAGAGATGAGGAAGCATTCGCGCGTGTGCTTATTGTTGAACGCCGTCGGGTGGAACTGAATCAGCGAAAGATTCTTGATGCGAGCGCCGAGCTCATAGGCAATGCGGATGCCGTCGCCGGTCGCGATTGCGGAGTTTGTGGTATATTCATAGACGCGCCCGATGCCGCCCGTCGCGAGGATGAGAAAGTGGCAGTCAACGGAGGAGAGTTCGCCGTCGCGGAGCAGCTCCACGGAGAAACCGGTCTCCGTCTTGACAGCGCGGCTCATGACGGTGAATTCCGAGACAGTGACATTCGGCAGCTTCCCGACCTGTGCGAGCAGCCCTCTGAGGATTTCGGCGCCGGTCGAATCGCGGTAGTGGAAGATGCGTCTGCGGCAGTGACCGCCCTCAAGTGTACGGTCATAGTCGCCGTCCGCATTCTTATCAAATTCGACGCCGTATTCGACAAGCTGCTCAATATCCTGCGCCGCCTCAGAGACGAGAATCTGCAGCGTCTTTGGATTATTGGTAAACGCGCCAGCGATACGGGTATCATTGGCATGCAGCTCAATGTTATCGCCGGGGGAGTTCCAGACACCGGCGATACCGCCCTGTGCGAGCGCAGAATTACAGAGTGTTGCCTCGCGTTTTGCGAGCAGCAGCACGCGGAGATGAGCAGGCAGATGCAGTGCGGCATAGCAGCCGGCAGCGCCTGCACCGGCAATGACAACGTCATAATTTTGTTCGAGATTCACCATAGGAATGGCTCCTTTGAAAGTATAGTACCTTTATTATACCACTTTTTTACAAAAATAGCAATACACGAACCCGCACAGATAATAATGAGAAATTAGAAATGAGAAATTAGAAATGAGAAATTGCGGTGTCCGCTGCGCGGACGGATTTATAATATAGTGAGGAGATAGGAGTGAGAAGTGAGAAGATGCGGTGTCCGCAGCGCGGACGAATTTGAAATATAGTGAGAAGATAGGAGTGAGAAGTGGGAAGACGCGGTGTCCGCTGCGCGGACGAATTTAGAATAGCGAAAAATGACAGTGCAGGGGAGCTCTGCGCATGATTCTGAATCGGTACCCCGCCCCCTCAATTGCGGAACAGAAATCTCCTCAGCCCGCCGCGCCAAATAGGAGCATGGTTCTCCGACAGCTATAGAAAAACGGCAGCAGGCACTGCCTGCGCTTGACATTTTTTGCATTCTGATTTATAATATAGAAAGCAGTAATTAGAAAGGCGGTTTTTCATGATGAAAAATACCGAAAAGCAAATGGACAAACTCGTTGCGCTCTGCCAGGGGCGCGGCTTCGTCTACGCAGGCTCCGAGATTTACGGCGGTCTCGCAAACACATGGGATTACGGTCCCCTCGGCGTAGAGCTCAAGAACAACATCAAGAAGGCATGGTGGCATTTCTTCGTGCAGGCAAATCCGCACAATGTCGGACTTGACAGCGCCATCCTGATGAACCCGCAGACATGGGTAGCATCCGGTCACCTCGGCGGCTTCTCCGATCCGCTCATGGACTGCAAGGAGTGCAAGACCCGTCACCGCGCGGATAACCTCATCGAGGATTTCGACGGCACGAATGTCGCGGGCTGGACAAACCAGCAGATGACGGACTATATCCGCGAAAAGGGCATCGTCTGTCCGAACTGCGGCAAGTCGAACTTCACCGACATCCGCCAGTTCAACCTGATGTTCAAGACCTTCCAGGGCGTCACCGAGGACAGCAAGGCGGAGCTCTATCTCCGTCCGGAGACCGCGCAGGGTATCTTTGTCAACTTTGCAAATATCCAGCGCACCACCCGCCGCAAGATCCCGTTCGGCGTCGGTCAGATCGGCAAATCCTTCCGCAACGAGATCACCCCGGGCAACTTCATCTTCCGCGTCCGCGAGTTCGAGCAGATGGAGCTCGAGTTCTTCTGCAAGCCGGGCACCGATCTGGAATGGTTCCAGTATTGGCGCGGCTACTGCAAGGACTTCCTGCTGCGCATCGGTCTGAAGGAGGAGAATCTCCGCCTGCGCGACCACTCCGCAGAGGAGCTCTGCTTCTATTCCAAGGCGACAACGGACTTTGAGTATCTGTTCCCGTTCGGCTGGGGCGAACTCTGGGGCGTCGCGGACAGAACCGATTATGACCTCACGCAGCACAGCAACACATCCGGCAAAACGCTCGATTACTTCGATCCGGAGACCAACGAGCGCTACATTCCGTATGTCATCGAGCCGTCGCTCGGCGTCGAGAGACTGTTCCTCTCGATCCTGACCGAAGCATATGACAGCGAAGTGCTCGGCACCGATGACAAGGGCAAGGAGGATGTCCGCACCGTGATGCGCTTCCACCCGATGCTCGCGCCGTTCAAGTGTGCAGTTCTGCCGCTTTCCAAGAAGCTCTCCGAGAAGGCATATGAGGTTTACCAGATGCTTTCCGAGCACTTCATGGTTGATTTCGATGATACCGGCTCGATCGGCAAGCGCTACCGCCGTGAGGATGAGATCGGCACGCCGTTCTGCATCACGTATGATTTCGATACCGCAGAGAATGACAACTGCGTGACCGTCCGCGACCGCGACACGATGGAGCAGGTTCGCATCCCGATCACCGAGCTCGTCGCATATCTGAGCGACAAGATCAAGTATTGATCTGTTAACGGAATAAACAAAAAGAAGCCGCTTCAATTTGCGAAAAAGCAGATTGGAGCGGCTTTTGCACATAATGCAGTATCAAACATAAATCTTTGTGCAAACTTTTTGAAAAGTTGCACGCAACCGTCTAACATTTGCCGTTTTGGCACCCCTTTATAGAGGGGCGGGCAGTGCCCGCATCCGAGAGGCTAAAGTCCGAATCATTCAAAATGTTAATTTTATCAGATTTCCCGATCAAGGCGCGGATTCAAATGGTCAACAGAAACGGCAAAGATATTTCCACTCTCCCTCTTTTTCAAATATGTCCGCGCAGCGGACACCACAACTTCTCACTTCTCACTCCTATCTCCTCACTTCTCGCTCCTCTCTCCTCACTTTATATAATTGTCCGCGGAGCGGACACCGCAACTTCTCACTTCTCACTCCTATCTCCTCACTCTATTATAAATCCGTCCGCGAAGCGGACACCACAATTTCTCATTTCTAATTTCTCATTTCTAATTGGTAATAGATGGGTGCTGCGAACCGGACAAGAAGACGAAATGACCGGTTTGGCAAAGGTGTTAGTCGGTACGTGAACTCAACCTTGTACAGGCGATGGGGTTCATGCCGGCGGTACAGGATTGCAGGCATGCACTTGGAACTTTGACAATTGAATAGCAGTGTCATTTGCACGGCAAAGCAAGGGGCACTGCATTATTTCTTTTCGTATTTATGTTAATGTTAGCTTGATGTTCTTCATCCTTTTCGTCAAATAGATTTTTTCACTGGGCGCGGGGCGCAAGTGCGAGGGGAAGAACCACAGGGAGAGGGAAGTCCTCGCTGCGCTCGGGTCTCCCCTCTCCCTCGCGCTCCCTCTCTCCTTATCCTCTCCTCTCTGGGGGCGTAAGCCACGCATTTGACATATGCTGCTTGCTTAGATGTACCGGCTTGATTGGCGTACGCTGCTTGTTTGAGCAGTGCCAAATAAGCCGCAGCACTTAGACGCAACCCACACCAAATGAGAGACTTACGCCCCAAGGGGGTCAGGGAATCAGGAAAGGGATGAGCGCAGCACCGGCGTAACGGTGCGGGGAAAACCTAAAGGGGATAGGGGGAATGTGAGCTCGCGAACCTTCCCCCTGTCCTCTTTGGGTTTTCCCCTCGCATTCGCGCCCCGCGCCCAGTAAAATCAAACCTTCGGACAAAAGATAAAGAATAAGAAATCAAAAGCCGAACCATTCTCCCAAAAACTAAAATCAAACCCTCGGACAAAGGATACAGAACAATAAACCCCAAATCAGCTTCAGCAAACAGAAAAGCCGCCAAATTAACGCATTTACGCTGATTCAGCGGCTTTCTTCTATCCAAATATAAAATGGGGTCTGGGTGCGGAGTCTCCTTATAGTTCCGTCGGAGACACCTCAACTTCTTCCTCCTCTACGGGAACCGTGATCTCCTCGATCAGTCCGCGCAGAGCATCAACGCCCTCACCGGTCACCGATGAGAACACCGTAACATTGAGGTCCTCAAACTGCGGCAGCTCCTGCGGCAGTGCAGCAAGCCTTGCCGTCCGCTCAGATTTGTTGAGCTTATCCGCCTTCGTCAGCACAATCGCAAACGGCATTTCCGTGTCAATCAGAAAATCAACCATCTGCAAATCATTTTTCGTCGGCGGATGGCGCATGTCGAGCAGCAGCAGCACAGCGCGCAGATCGCGCGTGTCCTGCAGATAGCCGTTAATGAGCTCCTGCCAGCGTTTCAGCTCTGCTTTGGAGCGTTTCGCGTAGCCGTAGCCCGGCAGATCGGCAAAAGTGACGCCGTCACAGTGATAGAAATTGATTGTCGCAGTTTTACCCGGCACCGAGCTGACGCGCGCGAGATTCTTGCGCTGAAACAGCTTGTTGATCAGCGTCGATTTGCCGACATTGGATTTGCCCGCAAACGCGATCTCCGGTGTTTTGCATTTCGGGAGCTGCGCCGCCGTGCCGTAGGCGGCAGAGAATTCGGCGATATTCCAGTTCATCGCTGCCCCCTTACTGCGCCGTCTTGTTCGGACGCTTGCGCGGAGCAGGCATCGGCGGGAGCGTCAGCTTCTGCAGATCATCCTCATGCAGCGGCTCAAGCTTGGTATCATAATGCGGCGGGATCAGTGCCGTTTCGAGCACCGTCTCAACGGTTTCGCAGGGGATAAAGCGGATCGCATTGCGCACAGTCTCATCGAGCTCCGCCAGATCAGGCAGATTTGCCTCGGGGATCAGGACCGTGCGGATGCCGTTTTTATACGCCGCCATAGATTTTTCCACAAGCCCGCCGATCGGCAGCACATTGCCCTGCAGCGTGATTTCGCCGGTCATGGCGATATCGTGCCGGACAGGGATGCCGGAGAGCGCCGAGACCAGCGCCGTCAGCATGGTGACGCCTGCGCTCGGGCCGTCCTTCGGGACAGCGCCTTCCGGTGCGTGAATGTGGATATCCTTGGATTTGAACGTCTCCGGATTGATGTCGTAGGTTTTCGCGTGTGCGCGCGCATAGGAGACCGCGAGCTTTGCGCTCTCCTTCATGACGTCGCCGAGCGAGCCGGTGACCTGAATCTCGCCTTTGCCGGGCATAGTCAGGACTTCCAGCGGCATCAGCACGCCGCCGACGCTCGTCCACGCGAGCCCGTTGACCATGCCGACCGTATCCGCTTTTGCGAAGTAGTCGCCGGTATATTTATGCGGACCGAGCGCAGATTCCAGCGTCTCGGGCGTATACTGCACCTTTTTGAGATCGTCTGTCAGCAGCGTTTTTGCGCACTTGCGGCAGAGCGAAGCGATCCGGCGCTCAAGTGTACGGACACCGGCTTCGCGGGTGTAGTAGTCGATCAGGTCATAAATTGCGGCATCGGTGATTTTGATCTGCGATGCTTTCAGACCGTTCGCCTTGATCTGCTTTTTGACGAGATGCTCCTTTGCGATGTGGAACTTTTCCTCGCGCGTATAGGAGTTGACCTCAATGACATCCATGCGGTCATAGAGCGGCGCAGGGATCATATCCGCGTTGTTCGCCGTTGTCAGGAACATGACCTGCGAGAGATCGAACGGAACCTCGAGGAAGTGATCGCGGAAGGCATGGTTCTGCGCACTGTCAAGGACTTCGAGCAGCGCAGCCGCCGGATCGCCTTTGAAGTCGCCGGAAAGCTTGTCGATCTCGTCGAGCAGAATCAGCGGATTCATACTCTTTGCCTGCCGCATCGCCTCGATGATTCTGCCGGGCATTGCGGCGACATAGGTCTTGCGGTGGCCGCGGATCTCGCTTTCATCGCGCACGCCGCCGAGCGACACGCGGACATAGCTTCTGCCCAGCGCCTTCGCAACAGACTGCGCAATCGAGGTTTTGCCGACGCCGGGAGGACCGACGAGGCAGATGATCTGTCCGGTGAGCTTCGGCTGCAGGACATGCACGCTCATTGCCTCGAGCACGCGCTCCTTGACACGTTTCAGACCGTAGTGCTCCTTATCCAGCAGGGCAGCAGCCTTCGGGATATCGAGTTTCTCCTTCGTTGTGATGCCCCACGGCAGCGAGAGCGCCACATCGAGATAATTGCTGATGACATAAGCCTCCTGCGAGCCCGAGGGCATTCTGGAAAGCTGCTGTGCCTCATGGCGAAGCTTCGCCTTGACCTCATCGCTTGCTTCGAGCTTGTCGATTTTCTTTTGATAGGAGGCGGTGTCGGATTCATCGTTTTCGCCGAGCTCCTCGCTGATGATGCGCTGCTGTTCGCGCAGATAGAGCTCACGCTGGCTCTGGTCAATGCGCATCTGGACGCCGTTCTGCAGCTCCGCTTCGACCTTGAGAATCTCGTTCTCGCGCATCAGGACAGCATAGAGCATTGTCATGCGCAGGAACAGGCTGCCCTCCTCGAGCATCATCTGGCGATCATGATAATCCATATCGAGATTCGACCAGACCGCTTCAAAGAGCTGCTTTGCATCCTCCTCCGCGAGCACCATTTCCGCGAATTCGCGCGGGGTACGGCGGGAGAGCTTGCAGTTCAGCGCATACTGATCCTTGACGGAGTTGATGATCGCCTGAATCTCAATCGGGTTGGATTTGCTGCGTGTATAGGTCGGCAGCGGCTTGAAATCCGCGCGCCAGTATTCGACATCGTCATCGGGTGCAAACAGCTTGAGCGCCTTTGCGCGCGCCAGACCCTCCACGAGGACGCGGGTGCCGTCTCTGCCGCGCATGACCTGACGCACCTCGCAGATGACGCCGACGCGATAGAGATCGCGGGGCTTCGGCTCAAGGATTGCCTGATCGCGCTGTGCAATCAGCAGGATGCGGCGGTCGCGTTCAAGGGCAGCATCGACTGCCTTGCGCGATTCCGCTCTGCCGACTTCAAAATCAATGACCATATGCGGAAATGCGACCAGCCCGCGCAGTGCAACAACGGGGATCATGCTTTCCTCATCGGGAGTAATTTCAAGGATTTCGTCTGTGCGTTCTTTCTCTTGCATTGTCTTTTCCAATCTGCCCTGCGCGGCGAAGAACCCTCTCCGGACCGTGCGCAGCCGATCGGGAGAAAAATGCGAGGTTTGACTCTTTGTTATATTATACAGGAAAGTGCGCAAAGAATCAAGTTGTAAATTGCGGAAATTTGTGAAAACAAGATGAAAATTGTGCCGGATATACAGAATCTCCTGCAGTTCATCACCGCAGGAGATTCGGCATAGACTTGGCAGCGCAGTCGGATCAGGCAGCAGAGACTTCCTGTCCGCTGTCATCCAGCAGCAGCGGCGCGGTATGATTTTCCACGCAGGCTGCGGTTACAACAACCTTTTTGACACTCTTGCGCGAGGGGGCGTCAAACATTGTCTGCATCAAAATGCCTTCGAGGATGGCACGGAGTCCGCGGGCGCCCGTTTTCTGCTCCAGTGCGCGCTTTGCAATCGCGATCAGTGCATCATGCTCGATCTCGAGCTCGATGTGATCATAGCGGAACAGCTTTGCGTACTGCTTGAGCAGGGCGTTTTTCGGCTCGGTCAGAATCCGGACGAGCGAATCCTCATCCATTTCGTCGAGCGTTGTGATGATGGGCAGTCTGCCGACCAGCTCCGGCACGATGCCGAATTTGACCAGATCCTGCGGAATCACCTTGCGGAAGATATTTTCCGTTTTCTCCTTTTTGGAGAGCACCTGTGCGCCGAAACCGAGTCCGGAGGATTCGGTGCGGCTGACAATATGCTTTTCGAGACCGTCAAACGCACCGCCGCAGATAAAGAGAATATTCTTCGTGTTGATGTGAATAAACTCCTGATTCGGGTGCTTTCTGCCGCCCTGCGGGGGGACATTCGAGACGGTTCCCTCGATGATCTTCAGCAGCGACTGCTGGACGCCTTCGCCGCTGACATCTCGTGTCAGGGATGTGTTTTCGGATTTGCGCGCGATCTTGTCGATCTCGTCAATATAGATGATGCCGCGCTCGGCTGCTTCAACATCGAAGTTTGCAGCCTGAATCAGGCGCAGCAGCACATTTTCAACGTCATCGCCGACATAGCCTGCCTCGGTGATCGTTGTGGCATCCGCGATTGCAAACGGCACATCGAGAATCTTCGCGAGCGTCTGTGCAAGATAGGTCTTTCCGACACCGGTCGGACCGAGCAGCAGCACATTGCTCTTCTGAATCTCGACATCATCGCCGTCATCGGCGCTCAGGATGCGCTTGTAGTGGTTGTATACGGAGACGGCAAGGGAGATCTTTGCGCTGTCCTGACCGATGACATATTCATCGAGGACTTTTTTGATCTCCGCCGGCTTGAGCAGATTGATCTGCTTGCCGGAGGATTTGCCGTGCTTTGCAGATGAAGACTGCGGCTTTGTGTCGCGGTCGCCGTAGAGCAGCTCATAACAATAGGTGACGCACTCGTCACAGATGTTGTTGCTGCCCGCAGAGAACATGCTCTGCACTTTGGTTTCCGGTTTGCCGCAGAAATTACAGGTTCTCAATCCTTTTTCAGGCATAATTTTCTCTCCTGTATGCTGTGGGCGGTTCGGAGCATTGCGGCTCCGGTTCTGGTTTTCTCTGTATGTGAATCAGCGCTTGGAAACAACCTTGTCGATCAGACCGTAGTTCATGGCTTCTTCGGCGGTCATGAAGTAATCGCGCTCGACATCGCGCTCGATCTGTGCAAGCTCCTTGCCGGTGTTCTCCGCGAGGATGCGGTTCAGGTTGCCCTTGGTGCGCAGGAGATTATCGGTGCGGATCTTGATATCGGTTGCCTGACCGGAAAGTCCGCCGCCCATGATCAGCGGCTGGTGAATCATGATCTCACTGTTCGGCAGCGCCATGCGCTTGCCCTTTGCGCCGGAGGAAAGCAGCAGCGCGCCCATCGAGGCGGCAAGTCCGATGCAGATTGTAGCCACATCACACTTGATATACTGCATGGTATCATAGATTGCCATGCCGGCTGTGACAGAGCCGCCGGGGCTGTTGATATAAAGTGAGATATCCTTCTCCGGATCCTGACTTTCGAGGAACAGCAGCTGTGCGACAACAAGGCTTGCGGTCACATCGTTGACATCCTCAGAGAGCATGATGATGCGGTCATTGAGCAGGCGGGAGTAGATATCATATGCGCGCTCGCCGCGGTTTGTCTGTTCAATGACGGTCGGAACCAGACTCATGTGCATATTGTTCATAAAGGGTACCTTCCTTTCGGCGTATTCTCTCAAAATATGCGCATTTCCGCATATTTCGCAATAAAGCAGATTTCCGGCTCCCGTCCCGCAGCATAGGTTTGCAGCGGGACGGAAACCGGTTCATTAGATTTTCAGTCCTTGATTATTCTGCGTCAGCGGCTGCTTCCTCCGCCTTTGCCTCCTCAGCCGGAGCTTCCTCAGCGATGTCGTTGTCAACAACAGCATTGTTCTTGATCAGCTCGACAACCTTCTGGACGCGGAGGTCGGTGCGGTAATCCTCAACCGGAATGCGGGACTTGACGAACTCAACCGGAGCCTGCATCTGACCTGCGAACTCTGTGAGTGCCTCATCGAGCTCCTCATCGGAAACCTGAATGTTCTCGGTATCTGCGATCTTCTCGAGTGCGAGGCGGAGTGTGACTTCTTTCTTTGCCTGCGGCTCATACTCATCGCGGAGCTGATCCATGGT
This sequence comes from Oscillospiraceae bacterium, assembly GCA_017523995.1. The sequence goes on from JAFWUX010000050.1 coordinate 81,740, forward strand.
CATGCCGGTGAGCTGGAGATACTCCTCAAGCTTGAGGTCGCCGTACTGCTGCTGCAGCTGGTTCTCAAACTCGCGGACGCGCTGGTCGATGCGGCGGTCATAGAGCACCTGCGGGATGACTGCATCGGTGCCTGCGACAACGGTATCGAAGATTGCGTTCTCGAACTGGGTCTCAGCCTGCTGCTTTGCAGATTCCTTCAGCTTGTTCTCGATGTCTGCGCGGAGCTCTGCGATGGTATCAAACTCAGAGACATCCTTTGCGAGCTCATCGTCGATCTCCGGCAGCTCCTGCGAGGAGATTGCGAGCAGCTCGGTCTTGAAGACAGCAGCCTTGCCTGCATAGCGGTCATCGCCGTACTCCTCCGGGAAGGTGACATTGACATCGAACTTGTCGCCGATGTTCTTGCCGACAATCTGATCCTCAAAGCCCGGGATGAACTGACCGCTGCCCAAACGGAGCGGATATTCTTCGCCCTTGCCGCCCTCGAATGCGACATCGTCGATGAAGCCTTCAAAGTTGATCTTGACCTCGTCGCCGTTCTCGGCTGCGCGGTCCTCAACGTCGATCATGCGTGCCTGACGCTGACGGAGCATTTCGATCTGCTGATCGACATCCTCAGCGGTGACCTCACGGACCTTCATCGGTGCGTGGATGCCCTTGTACTCAGCGACGGTGACTTCCGGCTTGGTGATGAGGGTTGCCTTGCAGACAGCGCCCTCCTCCTTGGTGCAGGAAACGAGCTCAACGGAAGGACGGTCGATGATGGTGATCTCCTTCTCGCGGATGATTGTATCGAGCTCGCCCGGGATGATCATGTTGACTGCGTCCTCATAGAAGACATCCTCGCCGTAGAGCTTTTCGACCATCTTGCGCGGCACCTTGCCCTTGCGGAAGCCCTTGACGGCAATATCCTTCTTCTGGCGCTGATAAACGCGCTCGCAGGCTGCCTCAAGATCCTCGGCAGAAATCGAGAAGGTAACTTCTCTCATATTTACATCGGTTTTGACATCGGAAATCAGGCTCATAACAGTTCCTCCAAATTTCGTTTTCTCATGATGCGGCGTACAAAATCCGCCGCGGAATTCTGCATATTGACAGATACACTTTATTATAACACAAACAGGGGATTATTTCCAGAGGTTTTTCCTCTTTCTTCCATTTCAACAGTTTACAGCACTCTTTGTGGGATAAACTGCACAAAATCACCTGCAATCAGGTGGTAGCGGATGCCGTCCCGCTCGCCGTTGATCGCATAGCGGTGCTGGGTTTTGCCGTGGACATGTCCGTACCAGCAGTCCGTGACCGGATACTTCCACAGCACCTCGAGCATCGGGTAGTTGCAGCTTGCGCCGTAAACCGGCGGATAGTGCAGAAACACAATCGGCTTGAGATTCTGCGCTGCGGCGGCTTTCAGCGAGACCTCGAGCCGCTGTGCTTCTCTGGCACTGACCTTTGCGTCATCGGGACTTGCGGTCTCCGGCTCCATGTTCACCCAGCCGCGTGTGCCGCAGATGCCGTATTCACCGTAAGCGATGCAGTTGTTATGCAGGAGCTTCAGGGTATCAAGCCCGTTTGCCGCAAAGAACTCCTGCATCTTTTTCATCGTGCTCCACCAGTAATCGTGGTTGCCCTTGAGGATGATTTTCTCTCTGCCGGGGAGCGCGTTGAGCCACTGAAAATCCGGCAGCGCCTCCTGCAGGTTCATGCCCCATGAGATATCGCCTGCCAGCACGACGGTATCCTCTGCCGTGATGCGGCTGCACCACGCATCCTGCAGAATCGCGGTGTGATTCTCCCAGCCGGCAAAGATGTCCATCGGCTTTTCGACGCCGAAGGAAAGATGCGTATCCCCGATTACATAAAGACTCATTGGATGCCGAGCGCGCCCTTGACGAATGCGGGCATCTCATCCTGTGCGACAACATCCGTGAAGCGGACAGCCTTTGTTTTCAGCTCTGCGAGCGCTGCCGGAATCTTCATGCCGGATTTCGCTGCAAGGCGGTCGAGAATCTCGTATTCATCGGCATTCGTATCGCCGCCGATTGCCTCGAGAACCGCTGCGCCGAACTTATACGGATTTGCGGTCGATGCAATCAGCATCGGATATTTATCCGCAGCCTTTGCCTGATAATCACGCGCTGCGCAGATGCCGACTGCCGTGTGCGTATCGCTGAGGTAGCCGTTCTCGGAGAAGACCTTGCCGATCATCTTTTTGGTTGCGGCATCGTCCCAGAAGCTGCCGGAGAACTCCGCCTGAATGCGGTGCGTCAGCTCCAGCGGAATCTGATATCTGCCTTCGGATTTCAGTGCGCCGAACCACTCGCGGATCTGTGCGTCATCCTCGCCGGTCATGTGATAGAGCAGGCGCTCGAGATTGCTCGAGATCAGGATATCCATCGAGGGGGAGACCGTTGCGTGGAAATCGCGCTTGCGGTCATAGATGCCGGTTTCGATGAAGTCCGTCAGGACCTTGTTGATGTTGGATGCGCAGACCAGATGCTGAATCGGCACGCCCATCTGCTTTGCATACCATGCAGCGAGGATGTTGCCGAAGTTGCCCGTCGGGACGGTGATGCTGAAACGGTCGCCGTCCTTGAGGGTGCCGTTTTCGAGCAGCGTCACATATGCGGAGACATAGTAGATGATCTGCGGAACGAGACGTCCCCAGTTGATGCTGTTTGCGCTGGAGAACTGCATGCCGTTTGCCGCAAGTGCCTCCTGCATCGCCGGATCGGTGAAGATTGCCTTGACGCCGTTCTGGCAGTCATCGAAGTTGCCCTTGACCGCGCAGACACGGACATTCTTGCCCTCCTGTGTCTGCATCTGGCGCTTCTGCATCGAGCTGACGCCGTCCTCCGGATAGAAGACCATGATCTTTGTGCCGGGGACATCCTTGAAACCTGCGAGTGCCGCCTTGCCCGTATCGCCCGAGGTTGCAGTCAAGATGACAACCTCCTTGTCGATGCCGGTCTTGCGGATCGAGCGGGTGAGGAAGTGCGGCAGAATCTGCAGCGCCATATCCTTGAATGCGCAGGTCGGACCGTGCCAGAGCTCGAGCAGCATGGAGCCGTCTGCGAGGGTGGTGATCTCCTGCACATTCGGCGTTTCAAAGCTGCCGGATTCATAGGCTGCCTTGGTGCATTCGCGCAGTTCCTCATCGGTGAAGTCCGTCAGATAGAGCTTGAACAGACGCGCTGCGCGCTCTGCATACGGCAAGCCCTTCAAAGAGTTGAAATCTGCTGCTGTCAGCTCCGGAATCGAGCCCGGAACAAACAGACCGCCGTCGGCGGCGATGCCCTGTGCGATCGCCTCGGCACTGCTCACTGTCAGCGCCTTGTTTCTTGTGCTGTGGTAGATCATATCTTTATCCTCCTCGCCGGTGGTTCCGGCAGTGTTTTGCTCCGCCTGAAAGCAGCTTTCCGCGGAACAATTTATTTCTGTTCATCAAAGCTTTTCTCCGCCGCGTAATCGGGCGGATATTTGCTCAGCTTTTTCGGATTATAGACATAGCTGCGGACAACGCTGCCGCATTCCGCGCAGAACACATGATAGAGGGTCTGCGCCATGCCGATCCCCTTTGTTTTCTGAACGGCGCCGTGAAAATCCTGCTTGCCTTCCGTAAATTCCGTGCCGCCGCAGTAGGGGCATTTGTTCACAATGATCCCTTTGATTGCCATAGCTGTCACCTCATCGTTTTTTGGTCTTCATTTCGAGTGCCGCGGGATTCTCAATGTATTCGCGGATCAGACTGCCGCATTCTTTGCAGAACACACAAATCGTGATCTGCTCGGCTGCGGGTCTGTGCAGACTGAACAGCGGTGTGTGATACACCTTGAACGGCAGGATCAGCGGTTGGTAATATAATCCTCCTGAACGCCGCCCTTTGACAAATTCCGTGCTGCCGCAGAACGGGCAGCTCAGATTTTTTAGCTTTTTAACTGCCATAACGTAATCCTCAATATCCTGTTGCGTCGAATGCGTGTTCAATATATTCGATATGCCGGACGAATGCGCCGGAATATTCGACCTCAGCCACATCAAAGCGCGGCTGCAAATCAAGCGGATGTTCGAGCAGATAGCGCTCGGCTGCGCGGATGATATGCTGCTGCTTTTTCAGATCAACGGCTGCGGCGCCCGACTGCATCGCCCCCGGACGGCGCGTCTTGACCTCGACAAACAGGAGCCATTCGCCCTGCTGCGCGATGATGTCAATTTCTCCGCCGCGGATCGTAAAGTTGCGGCAGAGAATCGCTGCGCCTCTGTGTTCGAGAAAGGCGCAGACTGCGTCCTCGCCGAGATTGCCGGTCTGCCGCTTACTGACCTTTTCGCTCATAATACTTTTTCAGGAAGGACGGGCGGTGCGCAGGGCAGATGCCGTATTGGTCAATTGCCTCATAATGCGCCTTTGTGCCGTAGCCCTTGTGCGCCGCGAATCCGTACTGCGGATACAGCGCATCGAGCTCGCGGAGTGCCGCGTCTCTGGCTGTTTTGGCAAGCACCGAGGCTGCCGCTATGCTCGCAGATTTTGCATCGCCGCCGATGACTGTCTGCACAAGCATCGGCAGATCGGGCGCCTGATTGCCGTCCGTGATTACAAATTCCGGCTGGATGTTCAAGCCCGCAACAGCCCGCTGCATCGCGAGCAGCGCCGCCTGCAGAATATTCAGCTCCTCGATCTCGGCGACCGTCGCGCTGGCGATACACCATGCCGCCGCCTGCTCCTTGATGATCGGGGCAAGCTCCTCGCGGCGCTTTTCCGAGAGCTTTTTGCTGTCATTGAGTCCGGCGATTTGAAGCCCCTCCGGCAGAATCACCGCCGCTGCATAGACATCGCCTGCAAGCGGACCTCTGCCCGCTTCATCGACGCCGCAGAACACCGGATACTGCGTCCGGATTGCGGAATCAAACTCGAACAGCTCGGTATAAACTTTCAATGCGCGCGGCACCGGAACAGCCCCCCTCTTTTATAGAATTAGAAATGAGAAATTAAGGTGTCTCCGACGGATTTGTAATGGGGGCTGCGCGCCCCCAAACCCCGCGCTGGGGATATTATCCCCAGACCCCATTTCGTATATGGGGATGGGAACAAATCGTCGCCGGAGCGCCAATATAAAAGTTTTGATCAAACTTTTTTAAAAGTTTGCGGGGTCGAGGGGCAGAGCCCTCGCCGCACTCCGCAGAGTGCGGAACTCCCCTTGCGTATTAAGAGCTCGCGGGCTTGGTGCGCCTAATGTCAGCGAGCTGACAAGATAGAGGCGACCATTCTAAATAGCATCCGCGTAGCGGATTCCTCTTTTTCCCGCGCCGTGCGCGGTTCGGTATCTCCGATGGATTGATAATGCGGGCTTTGCACCAACAACTTAAGCAGTCGCGGCAGCCGGTGAATTGCTTTGCAATTCACTTAGGGGAGCCCTCTATCGCAGGGCTCCCCTCTCCGAAAAACGATCCACCGGATCGTTTTATCGGATTCACCCCTGCCGAGCTCCTTCGGAAAGGGATTTCGCGCTCTGCGGAGCGCGACCAGAGGCTCCTCGCCTCTGGACTCATCGCAAACTTTTGAAAAAGTTTGATCAAAACTTTTATTTCGGCTTCGCCGTGTGCGCCCTTAAGTAGAATAGAGCTTAAAATGGGGTCTGGGGATAAATCCCCAGCAG
>JAFWUX010000051.1 GCA_017523995.1 Oscillospiraceae bacterium
GAAGGGTATCAGCGATTGCAGCTACGATGAGTTTCAGTATGCGCTGGCAGTCGGCGTGACTGCGCCGTTCTATCTGTCCAAGCTGTTCCTGCCGCATTTCCGTGACGGCGGCTCGATCATCAATATCTCGTCCTCGCGCGACCGGATGAGCCAGCCGCAGACCGAAAGCTATACAGCAGCCAAAGGCGGTATCGCGGCATTGACACACGCGCTCGCGGTCAGTCTCGCCGGAAAGGTGCGCGTCAATTCAATCTCGCCCGGCTGGATCGACACAACCGGCACGGAATATGTCGGCGCGGATGCGGTACAGCAGCCATGCGGCAGAGTCGGCAAGCCGATCGACATTGCGAACATGGTGCTGTTCCTCTGCTCAGAGAAAGCCGGATTCATCACCGGCGAGAACATCTGCATCGACGGCGGCATGACAAAGCTAATGATTTATCATGGCGATCATGGCTGGACGCTTGACACGAATTAACATAGCAGCACTCCGCTCGTAACGAATCGAACGGAGTGCATTCTTTTGTTTTTACTGATTATTTTATGTGAACGGATCGTGAAAGCTGTTTTTCCTTCTTGTAAGATTATAAGCGTAAATCAAAATATTGAATTTTGGTCATCTGCTACTATGACACCAGGCGGTGATCTTACTGCACAACCTTATCGTATCATCTGGTATGATGGACTTGCCAAAAGCGATTTCAAAGAAGATGGAACACTTGCGATTATCTCTTTTGAAATACTGAAAGCCGGTTCACATACAATCAAGTTATCCGTTTCTGATGACGATACATTTAACACCAATTTTGACGGCGCTTCATTTATAACAAACGATGGATTGATCGATGTATCTCCCAAATATGTCAAGGGTGATTATAATTGTGATGGAGAGGTCTCTATTGCGGATGCTGTTCTTCTCGCTAGGTTCCTTGCGGAAGATGAAACACTCACAGACCAAGAGATAGACAACATTATAAATAGAGATCCTGATTATGATGAAGATGGCTTGGTGACAATTCTTGATGTTGTTGCAATGCAACCGTAAAGGCAACGGTTCTCGCAAACGGCAAGGGCAAGAAGATCCGCGTCTTCACCTACAAGCCGAAGTGCGGTCAGAAGCGCGCAAAGGGCCACAGACAGCCGTTTACGCAGGTCCGCATCGAATCTATCAGCAAATAAGCACAGCGTCTACGAGGTCATGGTGCGCGAGACGCTGCTGCGTGAGGCAAACCGTCCGGCGCGTGAGCTGCATGCGCAGACGGTCGCACATGTCCGCGCGGCGTATCAGGCGGATGCTGCCGGCAGAATCGCCGATCTGCTGACCGACGAGGAGGCGGATATCCTCCGCCGCGGCAGAAATGCAAGCGGCATCAGTGTGCCGAAGCATGCAACGCCCGCCGATTACCGGAAGGCAACAGGTTTTGAATGCCTGTTCGGATATTTGTATCTTTGCGGCGAAACGGCAAGACTGCGTGAGCTGTTCGCCGTGATCTGGCAGGAACATACGCAGGAGCACGATTTTTCAGAATAGGAGGCGTTTTTCATGTCCGGACATTCCAAGTGGAATAACATCAAGCGGAAAAAGGAAGCAACCGACGCGGTCAAGGCGAAGATCTTTACCAAGATCGGCAGAGAGATGATGGTCGTCATCAAAGAGGGCGGCCCGGATCCGAACAATAACAGCAAGCTGCGCGATCTGATCGCAAAGGCTAAGGCGAACAATGTCCCGAATGACAACATCGACCGCCTGATCAAGAAGGCAGCCGGCGACAGCGACAAGAACAACTATGAATCCCTGACCTACGAGGGATACGGTCCGAACGGCGTTGCGGTCATCGTTGAGTGCCTGACCGACAACAAGAACCGTACCGCGGGCAATATCCGCCACTATTTTGATAAGTTCGGCGGCAATCTCGGCACAACAGGATGCGTTTCGTATCTGTTCTCGACCAAGGGCATCGTCGTGATTGAGCACGAGGGCGAGCTGGACGAGGATACCGTGATGGAAGATGTCATGGAGCTCGGCGGCGATGATATGACCTATTCCGAGGACAGCATTGAGATCGTCTGCGATCCGACCGCTGTCGGCGCACTGCGCGAGGGTCTGACCGCAAAGGGCTATCTCGTTGCATCTGCTGAGGCGGAGGAGGTTCCGAGCACCTATGTCACCCTGACCGAGGAGGAGTCGCTCCGC
>JAFWUX010000052.1 GCA_017523995.1 Oscillospiraceae bacterium
CAGAGAATCAACAGCTTCAACAAGGATGGCCTCCCACCTGTGGCACTAAGGTCTTCAACCGGGCTGGCTCACCATGCCGCCTGATACCTGTCTATTACAGATTTTGGGTATTCTCTGACTGCACATTTCTTGACAATTCCATCATACATCCTCCGCAGTCATAATAACGGTATACGGTTTTCCTGCACGCTTCATGTCCTCAATATTACAGCAGGTTCCGCGCGTTTTGCCGTCCCAGAGCATGACCGCTTCATCGCAATCCAGCACCATAGCGATATCTTTCTGCCGATTCAACGCAAATCCTTCTGTGCCGTCCGGAATGGAAATATGCTTTACCGGATATGAGGAAACATGTTGCCTTACATGCTCACCGCTGACATAGACCGTTACATGAGGATAGCCTTTTTCATGCAGATACTTCTGCATCAGAATATCTGCCCCATAGCAGTCTCCGACTATAAACGCACAGTTCTGCGCACAAAATGAATCAAGCAGGGCAGTCAGCTTATCCGGAAGGGAATGGATCGTTTTCGATCCGCTGAGAAATACTTTCATATTCGGTTCTCCTTCCTGATTCTATGATAGCATACCGAATGTTCAGTTTTCTGAGCATGCGGTATCGGGCTTGTTCCAGCTTTATTATACCACATCGGATGTTCAGAAAAATGAGCAAAGAAAAGCAGCGGGGACTTGCCCCGCTGTGTTTCGTTTTTATTTATCCGCTTCAAGATAATTAGATTTAGATAGTATGCATTCATCTTTTCCAGGGCAGACATACCGATATCCGCAGTGGAGCAGAACAAGTGGACAATATTTTCCGCTATTGTTTATACACATTTTTTCCAGATTGGTAAATCTATCTTCCTCATCCGACAAAATACAGTACTTGCAGTTGTTTTGCTCACACATTCTGGGCGCGATATCGAAGGTGATGTCAAATTGTTCAGGATACCAATCTTTTGGAGGATTATTATCTGTTTGCATTGTTCGTAACTCTCGCAGTAGTTCTCCAAATTTAATCTTAATATTCTTTTTTCGTTTGTTTTCAGGTTTCTGACGTATTTGTTCATTTGCTTTTACGGCATCTTCATCATTCTTTTCAAAACATCTTCTAAATATTGAGTTCTCATTCCAAACATCTCCTGGCAGTTCAATATAACGACATCCATTATTACCATTGTTCTCCAAAACTTCCTTCTCAAAGCTTTTCCATGCATTATTCTCATTAAGGCATTTTTTTAATGCTGGTATGAAGTGTTTTTTTGAAAATATAGGAGATTTGATGTAGTCTCGTAATGAACACCATAAGCGCTTTGATGAATCGAATTCTTTTTTTCCATCAAAAAGATCTTGACATCCACGACTTATCCATTTTTTAATATTATCTTTACGTTCATCTAAAGTTTCAAAGCCTTCGATAACCTTTCCTCTATACTTGGGTTTTTCATCACTTTTTCCGTTCCAAAAGTTATATGCTGTTTGAATCTGTCCTGCCTGAATATTTTTTACATTATAGAATGATAAAAGATATAATCCGGATGCAATAGCACGAATATAGTCTTTCGCTTTTCGTCTGTTCTCTGATTGATATACTGTTGAGATTATTCGAGCAATATAGGACACCAAAGAACGATCTTTTTCTTCTATGCTTTCTAAGATAGATAATGTATAGTATATATTGATATAATCGACGGAATAGAAACGGGAGCGAAACCGGCAAACACAAGTATCATCATCACATAGTATCTTTCCGGGGTACTTGCTCTTTATAATATTATCTTCTGGTACTGATTGAACAGACCTAAACTCATATTCAGTTGATGGATCGCTTTCTTGTGAATTATCTTCTTGAGAATTATCTTTTTTCGTTTTGGAAGAATCAAGTGCTTTAATAAAGCTGTTATCTCCATTCGGCTCCAAAAGAATGGATGTTTCCATCCTGGCTCTGCAATAATGCCAAACAAGATCAGAGAATACAAATCCACCTACATCCCATATTATCTGATATGGCATCTGCCTGTCGGTAATGTAGCACAGCCAATGTGTCAGAATCATTTCAGCGTCGGTCATATTCTTATGAGCATAGTTGATATCAATTAAATGCTCACAATTATCGCCCCACCGAATTTTGTCCAGTTCTGAAATAATTTCAAACTTGTGCTTATTCATAATTAAACCACCTTTCTCAATTAAACGTCAATATGATAGATCCCCGCATCCGCTTCAACGCCGATGATCTCCCTGACAGCCTCCGTATAAGCCGCAAGCTGTGCCGCATATTTCTCAGCAAGCCTGGAACGCTCTGCATTGGTCTTGTAGTCAACAATATGCCACTCACTGCCGGAGCAGTAGAGCAGGTCGATGATACCGTTCACGATCTCGCTGCCGCGCTGCTGACAGAACGGTACTTCGCAGTACACTTCATCTGCATCCCGCAGCACTGTGAGCAGATCAGTCGGAACACCGTTCTCCTGCGGATAGCCGCCATGCGTTATGGTGTCGAGTACCTTTTTCAGCAGCGGGCGGTAAACCTGTTCCTCAGCTTCGTATTCATGCAGAATTGAAGAAATCAGCATATTTGTGTCGGCGGGGATCCCGCCGGACACGATACACTCCATTAGCCTGTGTACGAGCGTGCCGGTCAGTGCCGCGTTCCGGTCAAGCGGTTCCCGCTCCGGCTGATCTTCAGGTTCCTCAGCGGTGACGGGCTTCAGCTTCATCCTGCTCGGTATCCTGATCTGGTAGGTCGGCGCATTGACAGATGTATCTGCAAGCACGGACTGCGCCGCTGCTTTCTCATACATTTCTGTTCCATCTGCTCGCGGCTCAGGTACAGTGATCGCGGTCGGATTCTCCGGAATGAATTGTGTCACAGGCCCCTCAGCAGATTCTAAAAAAACTTTCCACGGATTTTTGTCAAAAGGCTCTCCGGTTTCTGTTACACTGTCGCCGATGATCAGAATGCTCTCTGCGCGAGTGGCAGCAACGTAGAGCAGACGCTCCTTTTCTGCGGCCAGGCATTTTTCTTCGGATTCAGAATCAGATGAAAATGCGTCTGTTTCCGCAATAGTGGAATTCCCGTTCTTTAGTTTGAAAATGCGGCATTCTGTTCTGTCAAGACTGCGTACAACACGAAGAATCGGCTCGTGTTTAGTTGCTGTCGGATCGGCCAAAATCACGATCGGCGCCTGCAAGCCCTTGACTTTGTGCAGATTTGCGATATGCACACGATTGTCATCCGGTGACAGGCTGACGCAACGCTCTTTATCAGGATCCGTCAGCAGCTTGTTCAGGAACTCTGCGGCAGATTTATGATCCATGATCTCACCGGCGTTTTCAGCCTGCCGCAGCAATTCTACTGCAAAGCAGTATGCCTCCAGCGTATCGCTGCCGGTTCCGGCAAAAACCTGTTCATGGTCCGTAATCATCTCAAAGAGGCCGGAGCAGCTCTGAACCGTACCCGCATTCGCGTATTCTTTGATTTTCTCCAGTGCCTTTTGAATCAACGGGAATGCTGTGAGCACTTCATCCTGATCTGCAAAAGCATTCAGTCTGCCGCCGATTCCGCAAAAGCGTGTGATCTCATCTTCGCATATCCGGAATGTTTTAGCAGTAAGCGCGTTGCAAACAGCCATTGCGTCCTGCGGATTGGCTGCTGCGGCATACAGCCTGACCGCTTCAGACAGTCCTGCACATTCTAAAAATTCGATCTTTCCCTCAACGCGTACCGGAATGCCGTTTGCCGTCAGTTCTTTGGCGATGCTTGCAGTTTGTTTTTTTTGATTTGCGATGATCATGATATCGCTGTATTTCGGCAGTTTTCCGTTTTTTAGCCGGACCGCGGGATTCCCGATCAGCCGTTTCACAACCTCGCAGACCAGCTGCGGATCATCCAGCATTGCGCCTCGTGAACTGACCGTTGAACGATATGTATAGACTCCAGAGAATCCGATATACTCTTTATCATTACTGATTGGAATCTGATGATAGGCACTCTGTACATCCAGTATTTCATGGAGCATGTCCGGAAATACAGTGTTAAAAAATCTGCGCAGCTTTGCTGTCGAACGGAAATTTTTGCTGAGCGTCAGCACTTCACCTGCCTGCTTCTCAAATAGGCTGCGCACACGCAGGAAGGCGCCGATATCCGCGCCGGTGAACCGATAGATCGACTGTTTCGGGTCTCCAACGATGAACAGCGCGCCGGGTCGGGGGATACAGGCTTTCCAGTCTGGCTGCGGATCCTGTGCCGCAAGATAGAATACGACCTCAGACTGCAGCGGATTGGTATCCTGAAACTCGTCCACGAGATAATAGCTGTGCCGTTCCGCAATATGCCGGATCAGTCTGCCGCCGTTTTCTGCATCTCTGCGGAGCATATCGCGCAGTGTCAGCAGGGCGTTATGGAAAGTCAGGATTCCGCTGCTTTGCATTTCCGCTGCGATTTCCCGTGAAGCAGAAACAAAGAAGTCGATTGTTGCGGCATACTGCAGCTTTTTCAGGTCTTTGTATACATCCGTTTCGATCAGGTTTAAAATATAATAGTCAAGCTTTCCTTTTGCATTCTCATGCGGTTCAAATACATCTGTTAATTCAAGTCCGATCGATTCAGGTGTGACCGGCTGCTTCTGACTGTCTGCTCCTAACCGCAGTTCGTTCATTTCTTTGAACACTTTCAGTACATTGCCGATCTGCTCGTTCCACGGTTTCCGGAGAACAGAGATAAAATAGGGCAGTCGTTCCAGAATCGCCTGAGAAGGCTTAACAGTCCCGACATATTCCGGATGTTCATGCAAATACTGCAATGTCCGGACAAGCCGGTATTTCCAGTTCGTATAGCGGGTGTTGACGTCCGTATCCTCCGGCGGACTGTACACAAAATCAGCCTCACGCAGTCCGGCAAATATGCCGATGCAGTTCTCAAATACTGCATCGGGTTTCATCTGAACGCTGCGGAACAGCTCATATTTCCGCTGCAATTCCGGACTGTATTCGCCGCGTTTGATCCGTACATATTCCGCAAGGTATGCGGGAGTAGCTTCTTTGTCTGCACAGACAGTCGTTTCGGAAGGAATTCCCGCTTCGACCGGATGCTCATGCAGCAGCATATCGGAAAATGAGTCGATCGTGCCCATAAAGCAAAGGTCAATGTTGCGCAGCGCCTCGGAAAAGCGCGTCCGGCGCACTTCATCTTCTTCCTCGCGGCTGCGTTCCATCAGCTGCTTCTGGAACCGGTTGTAAAATTCTTTCGCAGCGGCTCTCGTGAACGTGATCGCGCAGATCCTGCTGACGTCGATTCCCGCGCCGATCATCGCCGTCATGCGGTCTACCAGCGAGCTCGTCTTGCCGGAACCGGCAGCGGCTTCAACAAAGAAATTGCTGTTGATTTCCGTTGTGATGCGTTTGCGGGCAAGTTCATCCTGTTCCATGATCGTCAGCATTTGATTGCACTACCTTCCTCGCAGAACTGTTTGTACGGGCAGTATTGGCAGTTGTCCTTTGAAGCATTTGCCGGATATTGATTGGTACGAAGCGATTCCTCGATCCTGTTCAGAAGATTCTGAATGAGTCCGGCACGTTCCGGTGTGTAATTGCAGGGGATCGTCCTGCCGCTTCGCAGGTAACGGTATTCTCCGCTCTGTACCTGTTTTCCGCTGCGGGACAGCATATCTGCATACAGCATGACCTGAATGCATGCGTATAAATCGTTTTCTGTATGGTTTATTTTTGTGTCGGATTTATAGTCAATGACGCGGTATGTACCGTCCGGCAGCTTTGCCAGCGCATCCAGTCTGCCTGATACTGTCAGACCGCATTCGTATTTCGCAGAGATTTCTGCTTCAGCTTCTTCGATCCGTAACCCTTCCATGCCGTCAAATCCGTTTTCAGCAGCCTGCATGAAATCATGCCGGTACTGTTCGGCATCATTCGGGTTCATCGTTGGACGCTCTGTCAGATACCGTTCAAAGATCTGCGCAGCGTTTTCCAGAAATTCGTCCTTGTCCGGTTGTCTGCCGCAGAGATATGCCATAGCCTCATGCGCCAGATTTCCGAATGTGATCGGGCTGATGACCTGAAAAACATCGTCCTGTTCCGATTCTTTCATTCCCATGATCTCTTTATAGCAAAACTTTTTCGGACAGGTCAGAAACGTCTCGGCACTGCTCGGTGACACAAAACGGAGATTTCCGGTCACATCAGGGAGTGTTTCCGGTTCCGGCTGTTCTGCGGCAGGGGCGGCGACTTTTTCGCCTTGCAGATAAGCAAGCCCGATCTCCGTGAGTCCTGGAAGCTCCTGTGAGAAGTAGCCGGTATGCCGAATCGAAGCATTAAATGCTTTTTCATCCGTTCCGCCTGCATCCAGATACAGTGCATACAGCACAGAAGAAGCATTATTCGCTTTCAGTTCTGCGGTGTCATAGCCGCAGTAGCTCAGCTCTGTCCGGACATCCAGTGCAGCAGCCGTTCTCAGCAGATGATGCAGCATCTCCTGTGTTTGCCGGATGCGGTTCAGCGAGGTCGGTGCCTGTTCACCGAAGGCGGATAACTCATTGTCAAGCAGCAGATAGTTTTCCATCGGTTCGCCGGGGAATTGTTCCGCGGAAAGTCCCATGACAAACAGATTCTGCCGCAGGGAAGTCAGCGCATCGGAAATCGCCGTGACATGCAGCGCACCCTCACGGCTGTTTTCCGGACAGATGCGCATTTGCAGCAGGTCGGAGATCAGCGTGTCAGCGGGTTCTTCCGTCATTGTAGCGAACCGCTCCATTCTGTCACAGATCTTGTTCCGGGCAGCGGTATCCAGTTTGCCGAGCGCGTTTTTCCGGATCTTCGCGTATCTGCGGATCAGCTCAGCGCAGTTCATTCCCATTTCAACGAAAACTGCATGCAGCTGTGATATCAGCGCTTCATCCCGTTCCGCAGATGCCCGATATGCAGCGATCCGTTTCTGGTTTTCCTCTGTATCATTGCTAAGCCGCTGATTTCCGGCTGTTTGCAGAAAGCGGTCAAGTCTGGTTATTCCGAAATCCGCGCAGAATTGTGACGTATCAAATCCGGAGCCGCAGATCAGTGCTGTCAGCGCGTCGATCCCGCAGTGTCCGCTTGTCAGCCAGTTCCGGTAATCGCGGAGCACACAGGCGGGCTGTGTCATTGTGACCGGCAGTCCGCAGCCGAATGTGACCGGAATCGCAAACCGTGCCGCGTATTCAAACAGCAAGGGCGCATAGGCAGCCGCATCCGTCACTGCAATCGTACATTGATCGAGCGGCAGCTTATTTCGATAGATCGAGCCGATCACGGCTTCGACTTCATTTGCCGCGCCGTAGCTTTCAGTGATCTGCGGCATGGCAGGTGCTTTTACAGTTTTTTGGAGCAGATCGCAAAGTGAGACTGTTTTGCATGTTCCGTTTGAACCACGGTCAGCCAGTGCCTGTTCCAGCGGTGCAAGCGGATATTCCCGCAGGATCAGACATTCACAAGACAGCGGTCCTGCTTCTGAAGCTGCACGGCGCAGGATGCCGACGGCATCGGTAAGCTTTTCCTGCTGCAATGCCGCGGTATACCGGTCATATACATATAATAGTGCAGCATTCTTTTCCGTGAACGGACTGTCCTGCAATCCGGCGGCAATGCTTTCACGCTCATGATCGGTGATCTGTAACCGGAGCATCCGGAGCGCATCCGCAAGATCCTGCGCATCATGACAGGATGCGTTTTTGAAATACAGGATCTCCTTCAGGAACCGCCAGATCAGGGCGGCTTCTGTATCGGGTGTGATCTGCTTCTCGGCGCTCGGCAGACTGGAACGCATCAGCGCAAACTGCGCAAGCTCAAGTGGCTGCATGATGCGCAGTCCCAAGGTTGAGATACCGTTCCGTGCCAGCATCCGGAGCAATTCTGTTCCGTTCGGGGCAATCAGTATTCGTTCCTGCATGATATCCGCATCCTTTCTTTGATGTTGTTATCCTCATTATAACATTTGCGTTCGGGAAAGTCTTGCGTATTTTGTAAATTTTTTCTATTTTCATTATACATGACTGAATGTTCAGATTTCTGAACATTGTCTGTGTTATACTGGAAACAGAAAGAGGTGAACGATATGCGGTATTTCAAGTGTAAGGTCGAACTGGCGCAGATGATTGAGCGCCAGACAGAAACGGGAGATGCTGCGAAAGAGCAGTTTGCGGCAAAGAGTGTGTCGTATGTCAATGAGGGCAAAAATGGTTTTGTGGGCTGCGTCACATCGGTATACCATAAGGACTGCACGTTTGTCTTTGCCGGAAACGGCGATGACCGCACGATGCAGGAGGAGATCGCCGCTTTCTGGGAATATATCGGGTTTGAAGGCGGGATCACGGAAACGAATGAGATCTGCGGGGAGCAGATCCGGCGGGAACTACGGATGGGGAATGTCGATCTCCCCTCTGATCTTGATGAACAGTTTCAGATCCCTGATTTCCGGCATCTGGATGCGGACGAGCATATCGTACATACCGATCCTTCTGTAACGCTCTCCGATTTTGCGTCTGCGCATCATTTCCCGGAGCTTGCAGCAGAGGCAGAGCGCATCCGTGCGTGTTCCGGAACGCAGACGTTCCTCGGTCATCCTGTACATTATATCGTGGAAGAAAATAACAAGGATAAAGCAGTGGAAATGATCGATCTGCTTGTGGATACGCTGTATCACGCGAACCGTCTGCAATCCGCAAGAGTGATCTTCATTGACGAGGATACCTTTGCGCATAAGCCGCTCAAGTACACGCTTTCGTGTCTGTATCAGAATTTCACGGGCGGTACGCTTGTCGTATCGGTGAAAGCGCAGGGGAGCAGCGGCGAATATGCAGATGCTGCGGATGATCTCATTGAGAAGGTATGCGGATTTGCCGTGCGGTACCGCCATGAGGTGCTGACAGTCTTTCATATCCCACAGCACAATACGGACGCACACCGTGCGATTTCTGCCTATCTGAACAATGAATTGACCGTCCTGACCTTTTCGGAAGCAGCCGGTGATTTTGAGCAGTCCGCCGCATATATGCGGATGATCTGCGAGAAAAAAGGAATCGCGGATGCTGCACCGTTCATTGAAAAAATGGATCCGGAACAAAACGAATTTTACATTGCAGAGATTGAAACAATCTTCAATGACTATTATACGGCACATCTGAAAAAGACGCATTTTCCTGCATATCTCAGCTGTGAAAATACGGCGGTCAAGGAAACGAAGATCGAAGGAAAAGCCGCGGATACGCTTGCGGAGATGATCGGGCTAAACAAAGTCAAGCAGATTATCGGAGAGGCTGTCAGCTATTATCAGCTGCAAAAGATTTATCAGGAGCAGCAGATTCCCGTGAATACTCCTGCGCAAAGTATGATCTTTACGGGTAACCCTGGGACGGCGAAAACGACCGTTGCGCGTCTGTCTGCAAAAATTTTCAAGGATAACGGTCTGTTGGAAAGCGGCAAGATCGTAGAAGTCGGGCGGGCAGATCTGGTCGGCAGATTTGTCGGCTGGACAGCACCGACCGTCAAGGCAGCGTTCAGGCGGGCGAAGGGTTCCATTCTGTTCATTGACGAAGCGTATTCGCTGGTCGATGACCGCGACGGTTTGTACGGTGATGAGGCGATCAATACGATCGTGCAGGAAATGGAGAATCACCGTGAGGACACGATCGTGATCTTCGCCGGATATCCGGATAAGATGGAGCAGTTCCTGAACAAGAATCCAGGTCTGCGCAGCCGCATTGCATTCCATGTGGATTTCCCGGATTATACACCGGATGAGCTGCTGGAGATCTTGCGGCTTATGGCAAAGAATCATTCGATGAAGCTGGACGCCGCTGCGGAAACAGCTGCACTTGCGATTTTTCGGAACGCAGTAAAGCAGCCGGATTTCGGCAACGGCAGATTTGCGCGGAATCTGCTGGAGCAGGCACAGATGCGTCTGGCGCAGCGGCTGACGAAGCACGGAATTACCGAGCTGACGGATACACAGCTCACCACGCTTTGCGCAGAGGATTTTGAAATGCCGGTCATGTGTGCCGAAACGCCGGAGCGCAGAGTAATCGGCTTTTGACATATCATCGGCTGCGTATGCAGCCGATGATAAATGGAGGGATCATGATGAAATTTCAGGATTATTTGAAAACCATTGAGGACGTTCCCGTTTCCGACAAACTGAAATATGCTCTTGCAGTCCTCTGGCTGCATCCGGGACATCTGCCGCTCGGTCTTGTTTCGATCGGGGACGAAACAATGCCGGTCATCAAAGTGCCGGAACGAACCGTCAACCCATTCGGCAATGAGGGCATCATTGTGCCGGTGATCGCAGTCGGAGCAAATGCATTCCGCGGCAGACAGAATATCACGGATGTCGTTCTGCCTTCTTCGATCGAAACGATCGGTTCTCATAGCTTTGACGGCTGCACAAATCTTCGGAATATTACGATCCCGAAGAGCGTTACTGCGATCAAAGAGGGGACTTTTGCGGGATGCACACAGCTGGAAAACATCTACTATGAGGGCTCACCTGAGGAGTGGGCGCAGATTCGGATCGTGCATCAGAAGCATGAAGTTGAGTTCGGATCTTCAATTCCCGGAACACCTGTGCAGCAGATTGTTTCCGAGCGGTTTGTTCACATTCCTGGCAATGAAGCACTGCTCTCTGCGAATGTCTATTTTCACTGTCAGCTTTCAGAAATCTGCACACCGGCATTTCAGATCAGAGCAGGCGGGAAGGATCTTACGGAGCGTTTGAAATTGATGTGATGACATGGTTCGGAATGACTGTGAAAGGCAAAGATTCATACGTTTGTTGATCTGATATAATAACTGTCAAAACAGCAACGGCATCATGCTCAATTTTTTATCTCTAGACAGGCAAAAAACTATTGACTTTTGTTTTGAGCGATGATATAATAAAATAAATTCAAAACAGAATGGAGGGCTACTCATGAACTTGAAAGCACAGATTACAGCAGCAAAGAAATTTGCAGAGAAATGGAAAGGAAGAGGCAATGAGGATCAGGATATGCAATTATTCTGGATTGATTTTATTCAGAATGTTTTAGGCGTTTCTAATGCCGGTGATCTCATCGATTTTCAAAAGAAAGTCAGATATAATCGGCATACGACCAAAATTGATGCCTATATCCCTAATACTAGGGTGCTGATTGAACAGAAAAGCTTTGGTGTTGATTTGGATAAACCCGAACCTCGTCATGGTGAAATGCTGACTCCCTTCAAACAGGCTGAACAGTATTCACAGAAGCTTCCTTTGCCAGAAAAAGCGCGCTATATAATCGTTTCTAACTTTGAAACCTTCCGTATTCATGACATGCAGAAGGAAGGCTTTGAGAGCAATTATGAAGAGATTAAATTAAGTGATCTGCCTAAAGAATGTCATAGATTAGATTTCCTGATTGATCAAACAAAGCAAGTGATTCAGCAGGAAATGGAGATTTCCAAGCAAGCCGGAGATATAGTTGGTCTGCTCTATGATGAATTCAAAAAACAGTATGAAACCTGCGATTATCTCAGTAAGGATGAAGTTCATAAGAATTAACAATGGGCAGTTTCCAAAAGTGACCTTATTCCGATAAAAATCCAATATAGCACAAAAGAGTATCAATCTCCTAATACAACGGAGACTGATACTCTTTTCTTTTTTCAGATTATTCTATTCTGAAGAA
>JAFWUX010000053.1 GCA_017523995.1 Oscillospiraceae bacterium
CAAATATACACAGTATTGCCCTGTTTGTTGAAATCGACGCGCATACGCATAACTATGCTTCCCCCTTTTAAAGCAATTGATTGTTAACATTATAGCATATTGAAAAGCACTTGTCAATCATATATCAGTAAATAACTTGTACGGATCCAGCAGAATACCGTGACCGCAGACTGTCACATCCTTTGTTTTCACGAACAAACGGCTGTACAGAACAGATCCCGGCGCAATATAGACGGTTTTGATATTCTCCGGAACGGTATAGACAGCACTGTTTTCATCAGGATCGTACCATTTCTCATCGACATACAGAACAGAAGCGTCATGTTTGTCGATCTCATAATCCTCCGGAGCATCAGCAAAAACGGATAGAATGCTGTCGTCGTCATCATCAAGCCGGAGCATAAAACGGGTATCATTTTCATTGAGCCAGACAGAGATGATGCCGTCACGGTATTCGTTGCGGTATTCCTTCGCAGACGGAAGAATGCTGTACGATGAAAAGTCGTGATACACCTCAATATCCACGCGCACCTCGCCCGTAAATGCAAACTCGCAGAATCTGCGGTTGAAATCCGGCTTCCGGCAGCGCAGCGTCATCTGTTCGCCGCTCGTATTTCTGTTGTACACCGTCAGCTTTTCGCTTTGATCTCCCTGATGCACCGTGACGCCGTAATCATAGCATTTTGGGATCCTTTCATCATACTGCGGATAAACAATCAGTTCGGAATCCAAAGCGCGGCTCAGCAAAAACGCCTGATGCGGAACAAGCGTGAACATCAGTACACAGATGACCAGAACAGATATGATTTTTTTCATGGTAACGCTCCTTTTTTACGCATCACAGTCACTCCTTATTCGACGTTTTTTCTTCATTATAGCATAGGAAACATCAGAACGCAAGCCGAAACGATACACTTATACACTATTGACAAAGTGTTCTGAATCGGATATAATCATATCAGCACATACCTATTCTGATAACAGGAGGAAACCATAATGGATGTAACCGTGGAGAGAGACAGCGTCTGTATGGGAGATGATGTCAATGCACCGAACACACAGATCCTGCAGGTCAGCGGCGATATGTATATTTCGCAGTTTCTCAAGCAGCTGGCGAATGCGCTGCCGACTGTCGCAGATCCGGAGCCGATCGTGTGGTCGGTACATCTCGGTCATGAGAAAGGAACTGCAATCGGACTGATCGAAACTGTATATCAGGTGCGCAGCAAAGTCACAGTATTCGTTTCCGACCTGAACATGCAGAACAGCGGCATCGGAAAAGTGTATTGCAGATATTTTTGCAGGAGCTCACTGATGAAACCCGATCAGAACGGTCGTCTGTGCATTCCGATGTATCCGGAATGCCCGACGCTGGCAGAAAAGGTCCAAAAGCATCTCAGCGCCGGCAAATAAACAACGAGGGAAACCGCAACGGGAACAGCCCACTCAGGGTTGCTCCCGTTTTTTATATTCCGGATCGAAAATCATGCTGATGAATGTTCTGTTTTGCCGGGGATGATATCAGATCAGCGCATATCTTTTGAAAGATACCGCACCGTCTGAAAGCTGAAACGATCATATTTCCTTTCAGCAGCCCATTCAGTCAATTCTGATGTGCGCTGTCATCCTTGTGTAAATCGACCACGCATCACACAATGCGAATCATATTTTAGCCATTCTGCCTGTTTTGTAAAAACTACACGTTGTGCACTTGACAAATGAGTTAGCGTATTCTAAAATGATAAGCGGATTATCGGGAACAGATATTTTAATTGTGATTTAACCGCGGAGCGATGCCATTATGTTAAGGAAAGGAGCCTCATAATGTTCAATAAGATCAAGCCTGATATGGGCAATTACATCCGGTACACCTATGCGGCACTCGCGGCGATGATGACCGCACTGATCGCCTACATGATACCGTTTTTTACGGTGCATCGTATCATCAAGCCGCTGATCGGCGGCGAAAGACTGTCGGCAGGTTAGTTTGCGATGCATATCGCTGTTATTTTTGGATGCAAGTTAGTTTATGCTTACTTTATGTGCTGGGTCTGAAATTCTCGCATATCTCCGCGTTCAACACGCTGAAAAATCACCGCATCTCCCTGCAGAAGAAGCTGGAGCGTCAGCCGCTCGGCACGATCCATGACATGGGAAACGGCAGGATCAAAAAGCTGTTCACCGATGATATTGAACAGGTCGAGCTGCTGCTGGCACACGCCATTCCGGAAGGCATTGCGAATCTGTCAATGGGGCTGATCGCAATTGTTTGTATGTTTTTTACGGACTGGAAGCTGGCGCTGCTGTCGCTCTGCTCTTTGCCGCTTGGTCTGTTTTGCAATGGGCATGATGTTTAAGTTCGGCATGGCAAAAATGAACGATTACTACACAGCTGCAGCTAAAATGAATGCGACGATCATCGAATATGTCAACGGCAAGGATGTCGTCAAGGTGTTCGGGCGGGACGGCGAATCCTACAGGCGCTACGAGAACGACATCACAAGCTACCGCGATTTTACGCTTGAATGGTATAAGATCTGCTGGCCGTGGATGGCGCTTTACAGTGCACTGATCCCGTGCGTTGCACTTGTGATGTTGCCCGTCGGAACACTGATGGTGATAAACGGCACAGTCACGCTGGCTGATCTGGTACTGGTATTCTGCCTGACGCTGTCGATCGGCGTACCGCTGCTCAAGGCGCTGAACTTTGCCGGAAAGATCCCGCAGCTCAATTACAAGGTCGATGAGATCGAAAAGGCAATGGACAACGAGCCGCTGAAAACGAATAACAACGCATTTACAGGCAATTCGCACAGTGTTACTTTTGATGATGTGCGCTTTGCTTATAAGGAGCAGGAAGTCCTGCACGGCGTTTCGCTGGAACTTGGCGAGGGTACGCTCACGGCGCTGGTCGGTGAATCCGGCAGCGGAAAGTCTACGCTTGCAAAGCTGCTGGTGCATTATTACGACCTGAACGGCGGCAGGATCACGCTCGGCGGTCAGGATATCACCGACATGCGCATTGAGGCGCTGAACGATCAGATCTCCTATGTTTCGCAGGAGCAGTTTCTGTTCAACACGACGCTGTATGAGAATATTCTGATCGGCAAGCCCGATGCGGCCCGGGAAGAAGTCATGGCGGCAGCCGAAAAAGCACAGTGCAGCGAATTTCTTGCGCGTCTGCCGATGGGCTTTTTCACAGAGGGCAACATCGGGCGCATCAGCTCGGTGCTGTCAACGGACATGGTGTTCATCGAGGAAAACTGCATGAGTGTCCTTGCGGATATGATGAGCTACCTGTTCTCGCAGATCATCATGATCGTGTTCATGTTTCTCTTTGACTGGCGGTTAGGCGCGGCTTCCCTTGCTGTCACGGGCCGCATGATTCTGCTCGGCGGAGGCATGATGAAAAGCGACCTTTCCCACTCAAAGGAACGGCAGGACGCCGCCGAGATACAGACCGAAGCGGTGCTCGATTTCACAGAGGGCATCGGCATCATCAAGACATACAATCTGCTCGGGGAAAAGTCAAAGGAACTGACGGACAGCTTTGCACGCAACTGCAGGGTCAATCTTACATTTGAGGAAGAACACGCGCCGTGGGCACGCGGCGTGAACATAATCTACGCTGCGGGAACTGTACTGGTGCTGGCGCTTTCGACATTCCTGTATTTCAGGGGCGCGATGCCGCTGAATTATTACATCGGTATGCTGCTGTTCCTGTTTGATCTGTTCGTACCGTTCAAGACCTTCTACGATCAGGAAGCAAGACTGACGGTCATGAGCGCCTGCCTGGACAGGATGGCTGATAAGCTGCGCATAGTTGAGGGAATCATAAAGCTTGCGGATTTCTTCGGGAAAGGCTACCGACTTTGCGGAAACTGGCTGGACAAGGACAAAAAGGCACGCGATCAGGACGGCTCGATCCTTTATGAATTCTATCATTATAATGAACATGAACTGGAATACAAAATCCATACCTGCGCTTATGTCAAGCTGTTTGAGCATTATCATATCCGGAAATTCTGCAAAGCGTTCTTCAACAACGACCTTTGTATGTGCGTGCTGCACAGGAGTGCAAAATTCATCCGGTTTTCCGACAGGGTTGACGGTGATTACTGCCATGACAAGCTGATCAACCTGTCACGATAGACGAACGATCAACAGGATCAGGCACAGAAAGGAATTGAAAAGCTATGTATCAGACAACAGTAAAATTTGACGGCATGATATGCGGAATGTGCGAATCCCATGTCAATGACGCAATTCGCAACAACATGCCCGTGAAAAAGGTGTCATCTTCCCATAAAAAGGGTGAGACAGTCATTGTCAGCGAAAATAAACTGACCTCAGAAATGATAACTGCCGCGCTGGAAGGTTCAGGTTATACAGTTATGAATGTGACCTGCGAACCGTATGAGAAGAAGGACTTTTTCAGAAAAAACAAGTGAAGATGCAGGCACCGCGCAGATTCAACGGTCTGCGCGGTGCCTTATTTTTCCCCTATATTCATACGAACGAAGCACATTACGTTCTCATCAGCACACGCTTCATCACGGAAAGATCGTCCGCACCGAGCCGGTTATCATCATTCATATCCCCTGCTCTCCAATCCGGAAGGACCGTATCCGGAACAGCAAGCAGCCACTTCTGCAGCAACACCGCATCAGCGATATTGAATACGCCGTCCGCATTGACGTCCCCCATTTCCGTCTGCGGCGCCCATTCGGACATTGCTTTGACATCCGGTGTCCATGCGGGCTGTGTTTCTCCCTGTTTCAGCGGAATGCAGGCAACAGAAATTGTCGCATCTTTCGTATCGGTCAGATGAATCGCGAGTTTTCTGTATTCACTGTTATCCGTCTGATTCGGTACAGCACGGGATGTCGGCAATAATTCAGCATCCATCGCGGTAAATTTCCCGCCTTCGCTGATAATGCCGACCCACATGTTCTCCGAACCGACAGTCACAACAGCGCTTCTGCCGTCATCCGCAACTGTGACCTGACCCTTTGTGTGCGCAAACCAGTAGATCTCACCGGGCGCATTCAGAGAGATCTCATCCTGAACGATGACGCATTCCCTGTCTTTTATCATTTTCAGCCCGCGGACAACGCTTTCTGCACCGCTCGGCTCGTATGCGGCAGTCAGATCAGTGACCGCAAAGGCTTCGTTCCCGCTGCCGAATCCGGTGATCAGGCATTCCGCGCCCTCCTGCTGATCGAGCTCTCGGGAAGGATTGATGACAAGTGTGTTATGGCCTTCCGCACGGATGCGGTATGCGTACTGCCTGTTTTCCAGTTCGTAATTCTCATTGCCGAGATCAGTAAAGAATCTGGCGCCGTTTGATTCGAGATAGAACGACCCCAAATCATAATGGCCGTGATACTGATAATTATTTGTACCGGCATGAAGCGCCGCTGCGATCCCGCTTTCCTCCCATGTATTCCGGAAGCTGGCATTGGATGCGCCGACCTCGCCCCAGTCCGTCGGACTGTCTGCCGATGAACCGGAAAGCTTGTCCTCATCAACCCAGAGCAGATCGAGATAATTGAAGCTGTCGCCTGGTATTTTCTTCATGCGGATCGCTGAAATATCCCTGTCCTGAAAATGCTCGCCCAGCCAAAGGAGCACCGCCCAGCCGGTATCGCGGCTGTCGCCGTCATCACCGAAGCTGAAGGATCTGGAAGTATTCGAGCTCATGTAGCGGATAAAATCGACAGATTTCCGGAGCCCGTCAAAATCCGCAAGGCCGTAATCGGTTCCCGCGGCACTTTTCAGCGCGGATGACTGCAGTCCAAGATAATATGTCGCATAGTCCCAATAACCGAGGCCCTCGCTGTATGTTCCGTCCTTGGCGCTGTATGCACGGCGGACGAAAGAATATGCTTCTTTGAAAGTATAGCCGAGCACCGCAGAAGCTATGTCCTCTGCATCCGCTTCATCGCCGAACGCAAGCGCCGCCATGCTCATGCTTCCGGTACAGACCAGCTTCCAGTTATCGCCGGGATAATCCTGATACCACTTGTATGTACGGGTGCGCGGTTTGTCCTCAAAATCCTCCATGACCTGCTTGAAGCCTTTTTCGATCATATTCTGTCGGATCAATGCCCGCTGATCGTCGTTCAGCCAGTGATAGAGCCAGTCATAGCCGATCGCAAAGCCGGTGCTCATTTCAGCGGTATCGAGAAAATGACTCGGATTCCAGTCCTTGAAGCTGCAGGCTGCTTCCAGCTCCGCCCAGCATCGCTGCGCGTATTTTTCATCTCCGAAAATGTTGTAGGCAAGAGCCAGTGCCGCAACCCGCCGCTGGATCCGTTTGGATGTTTCGAGCAGACGGATGCCGTCCGGAATTTCATATTCACATACAGGCCGGCCAAGAACTCTGTCCGCTTCACCGCGCAGCTTCTCAAGCAGGATCGCCGTGACGGAATCATCCCCGATATGTGCTTTCAGATTCGCAAACTTCTCCTCCGACATGATGATGCGCGGATGTGCGTACATTCCGTTTTTTCCGATCATATCACGGATAACCTGTTCCCCGTCGGTAAAGCTGCCGAAGCGTTCATCCTGTGAACTGTCGGCACCGGTATTCTCCGCAAACGCACTGAACGGCATCATGCCGATTATCATGACAAGCGCAAGCAGGAAACTGAACAGCTTTCTTTTCATAATGTGACCTCCTTTATCAGCTTTCTGTGTCATTTCCGTTTATATTAGTATAACATACTGCCTGCTCTGCGTCAATACAAAATCCGATTTTGATATTCGGTGTACCGTCTGCACGCAATCAGCCGTATACACGAATTACATTTGTCACAGCAGAAATGACAAATGGCATCTTTCCGTTTCAAATGCTCCGTGCTATAATACAGACAACAGCAGATCAAACTGCGCCGTAAATTGAATGGAACACTCCCCTGCCGCAGAGCAAGGAAAGGATAAGGTGATAACGATGATAAAAAAAGGTCTGATAATTGCGTTCGTTTTATTTCTCATTTCTTCTTTCTTCATTGAGAGTGTGTACTACGGAGACTGTCTGGTTCAAGAGTTCAAATTCACAGAAAGCATGGAAACGCTCCCTGTTGCTGAGATCAACACATTCAATCCGAATGATTCAGACGGAATCTATCTGCGTTTCCTGTATCACGATCCCGAATCGGGGAAAGAGTATTCAAGCTTCTGGATTTACAGCTCCGATGATTCTTATCAGGTCGGGGACATGGTCGATGTCGTTACACGAAACGGCTGCCCGTCCTCTCTGCTGTGCAGCACAAAAAGGAAAAGGCCGAGAACCGTCATTGAAAGAGCGGCTGATGCCGGATATGACTGCGGTATGATCCTGCATATAATCATCACAGCGGTGCTCCTTCTGATCCTCTGGATCCCGAATCGGAAGATGATCCCGGCGGAATGCCGGAAAAGAAAGAGATTCTTTGTCATTAGCACAAGCGTTTATGCGGTCATATCAGCTGCTGCCTGTGTTTTATGGATCATGGCTGTACATGACAGAACCTGGGATGCATTGGCATACGGATTTTTCAGTCTGGTATTGTATGCAGGCGGAGGGCTTGGATTGCTGATCTCCTGGCTTGTAAATTCGGTCAGGCTCAAAAAGCGCGCGCCGCACACGATCTGATATGACCGGAGGGAGCCCGAAGGCTCCCTCTTTTTTAATGTTGTCTGTAATTTTATCCGTTCGCTTTTCCGTAATGATATGCGTGATCAAAATCCTCGTCAATGTAAACATCAGCGGTAAACCTGTTCAGATTGTATACGCAGGACCATTCCGTATAATTCTCTTGTGCTACCTTGGCCAGAAGCTCTTTTGCCTGTTCCGGCGTCAGAATGCCGTCATGCCCGGAAAGACCTGCAAGGATCTCCGGAAGTCTGCTGTCAGCGCCCCTGTCATAATCATCGCCGGGCGTCAGCACCGAATTTGTGACGGCATCCAGCTCGTTGACATACATCTGATCATCAAACCATTCGACCACGACCGAACGCCCGGACTGATCCGCGATGAACAGGTGCTGCCGGACATTGGCATGAGAATGGATATCATAGCATTCGAGCAGCTTCAGTGCCTCGTCCACATTGGCGCATCTGTCAAGCAGAATACGAATTGCCGAATAGATATACAGATCCGGCTTTCCGGTATCCTGATGGATCTCTCCGATATCAAGCTCCAGCGTACTGACGCCGAGCCCCGCTTCATTGATACCGTCACAGACTGCATAAGGCGCAGCAGTCATGAATATTCTTCCGGCAGGAGAATCCGGATGGATATTGCCCTGTTTGACGCTGATGCCGAGCACTTCCAGATCAGCCATAGAATAGGATGCATAGCCGTTCTTCGGGGATGAGTAGATCATCAGCGCATCGGTTTCATGATAATCAAAGTTTCTGCCCATCAGCACATCGCCGTCCGGTGTCTTTGCTTTAAATGAGGAACATCCGAACCGCTTTGTATCAATCGGAACCGGCAGATTCCGGAATTCCTCCCTGCGCAGCCATTCGGAAAATTCTTCTACAGATGTAATATTTGCATTCAGCAGATCATCCAGCTTATAATCACCGATGTATTCCATATAGTACATACCGGCTCCGTCGCTCCGGATCGTGCACATGGTTCTGATTTTGTTGAAAAAGAGTGCGGCAATAATCAGAACGGGAATTGCGATCACAATCAGACTGACCAGCACGGTTTTGCCGAAGCTTTTTTTCGACAAAACCGAGATCAGAAGAAGAATCGCGGAAAATAATAGGACGCATCCTGCGATCAATGCCGCTTTTTTCAGCGTCGGTATCAATCCGGTGCCGATATCCGTGGCTTCGATGCAATAGGGCGATAGACTCTTTTCGAGGAAAGCAGTATTTTGATCCGTAAGCGCATCGACCTGCGTGACCATTATAACGTAATCAGCCAGTGTCTGAAAGACTGCTTTCTGCATGTCCTCAGACTCCCTGCACAGGATGCCCGTGAGCGGTGTTCGGGAATCTACGCACTGCAGGAACTCGCGTGAGAGTGCTTCATCCAGCCGGATCCGGACTTCAGACACGTTTCCTTCGCTGTCCTCAAAGCCCAGTATCCAGTTGCGGTCGTCGATCGGCAGCGGCTCTTTGATCTCAACCGTGACGCTCTTTCCGAGGTCGGCATCTGTGAGTGACATCATGTCCGTATACTTCGGCTTGCCTAAAATGCCGAAAAGGAGCGCCCCGATGCCGATAAGCAAAATGATAATCAAAGCAATGACTTTCTTTTTCATAGGTATACCCTTCTGTATCTTTTTTTCGAGGAATATTGTCAGAAATTCTTCCTTTCAGAATTATACCATATTATTCCGGAAAAAGCAAAAGGCTCGCCGAACTGCCCGGCGAGCCTTTTGCTGATACTGCAGTTTATTCGGTGTACTGACGGGATCTCAGCCGTTTTCCTTCTCAGGCTTTGCGATCACGATCCTGCGCTGTGTTCCGTCATCTGTACAGGTCACAAGTGTGACGCGCACATCCTCTGCATCGTCAAGGATCCATGTTTCATCCGGTTCAACGATGAAGCTGTCCGTCACATAATAGGTATAAAGATTTTTGCTGACATCGTAAAGCCGCACCTCCATACCATTCTGAACGTCCCGGAGCGCATTGAAATACTCTTTGTAAATCGTGCTGCTGTGCGCGGCAATGCAATAGTTTCCCTCTCCCGGAGCCCCTGTGCCGGGGAAATGTCCGGCTGCCTTTGAGAGAACGTCATTTCCAGTTCCCTCAAGCACCGGCGCCTTGATGCGGAGTTCCGGTATCTCAATGACAGCATTTTCTTTCATGAGCTGCCTGCGCCGGTAGTCACGCAGCAGCTTTCTGCCGACCAGAAACGAAAGGATGACCGTTCCGGCCAGTATCGCTGCCAGACCGAGAAAGAACATTACCTTGTTCGGCTTTGAATGCCCGTCTTTTTTCATCAGCGTTTTTCCTTCCTGCGGAATGCGCCGGAAACCCAGACTGCTGCCGCACCGAAAAAGATCAGGATACCGGCACCGGCGGCTGCGCCGGCTGAACTGAGATCGTTGTTTCCGGTCTGCGGGAGATTGACCGCATTGCCGTTTTCATCGGTGCCCTTGCCGGTGAAGCGGTCTACCTTGTACTCCGCACCGTCATCAAACTTGATCACAACAGTGCCGTCCTCAGAGCAGACTGTCTCGGAGACAGCGGCGGGCTTTCCGGTCTTTTTGCTGCGGTCGGCAGCAGCCATTTCCGTAAGCTTCTGATCGGTATAGAACGCAGTCTGACTAAGCGGCTTTTCACCTGCAAACGTCAGGATTTCGACCTGATCATCGGCTCTGCGGATCTCGATCGCTCTGTCATATTCTTCGGAGGTGAACGGCACAGCGATAACCGTTTCCGTCTGATCTCCGGCGGTCAGTTCGACTGCCTTTGTGCCGATCCAATGATACTTGATCGTCTCCTCAGCGCCGTCGGAAGAATCGGTCACTGTGATAGTTCCTTTGCCGTCCGAGCTGTAGTATTTTATTTGTTCTCCGGTTTTGCTGCACCAGAGCCCCGCTTCAAAGATGTCGCAGATCTCGGGGAGATCAGTCAGTTCAAATCCGACCTGATCCTGATAATCAAAACCGGCTGCACCGAGCGGATCACCCGTGACGATTTGTCCGTCAGAAAACTCCATGCGGTAGCCATCATCATCAAACAATGCCGATACGAGTTCAGGACGCTTGCCGTATGTACGCTCGCAGTAGTCTGCTGCCATTTTTTCGAGCTCCGAAGTCGAATACACCCGGAAATTATCAGCGGTGATATTCGGATCATAGAAAATATAATACTCACTTCCGTCCCCGAGTGTCACAGTGAATGTGCTGAGGTTATCATACGTCACACTGACTTTCAGTTCATCGGCATTTCCCTTGCTGCAGGTAATCACATTGCCGCCGTATTCGACGGGGCGGTCCCATTCCAGACCTTCCTCTGCAGAATACAGAACAGCTCTGCCGTCATCCGTAAAGAGGATATAATAATGCTTTTCGCTGGTTTCCGGATCCTGGAATACCCGGTATACGCCCTTTCTGATATATTCAAATTTCACGGGCTTGCCTTCAGGGTCAACAGCGGTATTCTCAAATCTGTCGAAGCCGGTATACTCTGCGATCAGTCTGCCGGTTTGATCGAGAATCCGCACGATGCCAAGGCCGTTTTCATCGTATGCGACCTCTGCCGATGCCGCTTTGGCCTGATTGTGCGCATTGTGGTACGCCGTTACGATTTCCTTCATTTCCGGTGTGGTGATATAATTGAGCCCGGCTATTCCGTCCGGAGAATAATAGAAAAGTTTTTCGGTAACGCCGTTATCCCATGCGATCACCGCATTTTTCTTATCGGTAAAGGAGAGCGTGCCTGTCCGGGTCTCAGAGGATGTTTCGCTCATGACCTCCATGGTAATGGTATCGCCGTCCAGCGTAAACGTAAAGTTCTTTTCCGGTGCGCCGCTCTGGTAATAGATATTGCCGGACATGACATCCCAGAAATTGTAGTAAGCATCGTCCGTGCCGCCGTTCTTTGCCCACCACAGACCGGCTCTCAGATGCGCAGAATCACGGTCATCCGACATGATCTCTGCGGCATTGAACGCCTTGTCCATTGCTGTGACGGTATATTCTTCAAGATCGGTCACATCGTACGTCACGGAAACACTGCCGTCCTCACCCTGATATTTGTATGCAGGAAGGATATCCGAGAAATTATACGAACCCAGAATGTTCTGTTCGTAAGCGTCGGCAGATTTCATAATGGAATTGATGACGAGCACATCGGAATGGACAGGGTTGATGTATTCCATGATCGGAAGATGAATACCGTCGATCACAGACATAAAGTTCGTCATCTCTGCGAGCTGCGGGCTTTCTGCCGAATATTCACCGGCAATACCGCCGTTGCCTCTGCCCATGATGTAGATGCCGTCAAGATTGTCATCAGAGGAAGTGATCTCGAGCAGCTTTCTGCCGTTTTCTTCCTTTGGATTGACCGAAAGTGCCGGCGCCGTTCTGTCGATCACGATCGGGAACTCATAGGTCTGGGGGTTCTGATCGGCACCGTCATAGTAGACATACGCTTCCAGCACGCCCTTGTACATGCCTTCCGGACAATCCTTGAGCTCCGCCTCCGAGAAGCAGCCCATGATCATGTGCGCAGGCTGACCCATTTCATCTTCCGGTGTTTCGCTGATCAGCTTGCTGCTGCTGTCATAGATCTTAATGCCGGAGACATGTGCGGAACGCTGCAGGCTGTACATGATCGAGACCTGCTCCGCCATGCCGTCGCCGTCCGGAGAGAGATAAACACCTTCGCTGGGACAATCCAAAAGTGCATCAAAGTATTCATCGTCATAATACATGAGAAGGCTGTACGGTTCCGCGCTCAGCTGTTCAGCATCCTCTGCCGGGAGTCTGTCGATCAGCTGGGCTAAAGCCTCCGCAACACCTGCGAAAGAATTGGAAGCGTCAAATGTTCCTTCACCGGCTAATATATCGAGCCGGTACGGTTCAAGGTACTGCGTACCGTTGTGGAAGATCGGCACCTTCGCCCAGTCACCGTAAAAGCCCATGACCGGGATCGAAATATCGCAGCAGTTTTCCGCACCGCTGAGAATCAGGTATCCCTCCACAAAGAAACCGTTGGGGAAGATCGTTTCGCGTGCTTCCAGATCGGCAGCGGAAAGCTGTGCATTGACCGTCACAGTCCGTGTCTCCTGCGCTTTGGCATTCAGCAGAGCGGAAAGGTCTGCCGTGACACCGATATTGCTTGCGCCGCAGATCGTCATCTGTCCGGATTCGTCGCCTTCGATCAAGCCGCCGTCCTCTGCCGTCAGGATCAGCTTCGCTTCGCTGAATGCAACGTCCTCATCGGTGAAGTTCCGGATATCCACATCAAAGCTGAGCTGATCTGTGATCTTATCCCTGAGCTCGACCTTTGCAAGACCGGTCACACCCGTGAGGATCACTCTGTCATTCAGCACGTTTTTCAGATTCACAAGTCCGGCGCCCTGCCGTCTCGGGCTCTCGTACACATCGCCGTTCGTATACAGCACAGCGGCATTCATCATCAGATTTTTGATGAATGCAGTCTTTTCAGCACCCGTGAGCTCGACGCCGTTTTTCCGGATATACTGATCCAGAATCGCTGCACAGCCCGCAACATACGGTGATGCCATGGAAGTACCGTCAAGCTGCTTCAGCTTGTTGTCGTATGCAGCGGATGAGACCGAACCGCCGATGCCGGTGATATCAGGCTTGAGCGTCAGATCAGATGCCGGCCCGAAGGAACTGAACGCGCAGATCCAGCCGTCCAGCGGGGTAACGACACTGATCGTGCTGTCCAGGCGGATCTTCCCGGATTCAGCCGCTTTCATTTTTTCGCCGTCATTCAGTGAGATAAACACGGAAGGAATATTCAGACCGTCCATGACCATTGTCACAAGCGTCTCCTCATCGACGTCATTGCAGACGATCATGGCGATCGCGCCTGCCGTCTGTGCATTGAAGCCCTTTTCCCAGAATTCAAGGTCCCCTCTGTCAACGAGCGCAATCTTTCCTGTGAGATCCTTGCCCTCAAAATCCTCCGGCAAACCGGTGCCGCAGCAGACATATTCATAAACGTCATCCGGCAAAGAATCGCTCAATGACTGGCCTTCGGCCTCACAGAAAGGGATCTCATCTTCAAGTCCTTCGATCAGGAAGCAGGGGTCCCGGCGGAACGAGTTGTTCGCCGCGGCGACGCTCAGAGCCTCCCTGAACGCGGACGGCTCTCCGACCGTATGGGTATCCGGTACGGACGTGTCCATGTTGTAATAAACACCCGATTCGATCAGGTTATTGCTGTTATTGCCTGCTGCAGCAACAACCATGATTCCGGCGTTGTTGAGTGCTGTGATCGTATCCTTATACAGAATGCTGTCAAGATCAGGCTCGTCACTTCCGAGGCTGAGATTGACCACATCCGCTTTGAGTTTTGCAGCATCCTCCAAAGCAGCAAGAAGCACATTCGACTCAACCGTGCTGAAATACATCCCGCTCTCCTCGTCAGTGACGATCTTCTCAAACACCTTCATCAGGACAAGCTGTGCGTCTCTTGCAATACCGGAAAGCTCGTTGCCTTCCGCATCACTGATCTTATCGCCGGCTGCGATACCGGCAACATGCGTTCCGTGATACAGCTCCGGGGAGGCGTATTCATAGGGTGTATCGTCGGCATAGTCGATCACATAGGGCAGCTTGCTGCTGATATATGCCTTGTCCGGATCGACCGCGACATTCAGATCGCCGGATACAGCACGGATGTCCTCCTTGGTGAGCTTGTTCTCCTTGTCGTCGATCGGCGCAAACATACTGTGGGTGATATCAAATTCGGAATCCAGAACCGCGATGACCTCGCCCTCTCCGAAATAGCCGGTCGTCTCTCCGAAATAGCCGACCTCAGCGAGATCAGGCGCCGTGTAGAGTTCGGGCTTCAGGACATTCACCGTCTCAACCTTTGTGATGCTTTCGACCCACCGGCAGGATTCTGCTTTGTCCAGAAGGCCGGCCGGCAGTTCGCACGAAAAGCCGTTCATGAGCAGGTCATACCGGTAGCAGATCTCCAGACCGGGATAGAGTGCCCGGAGGGAGGCTTCTGCTTCGCTGCTGATCCGACGGAGTGCAGCACTCTTTGCGTCCGCTTCAGCGGTGTCAAGAAAATCCGTTCCGAGCTCAGCTGCTTCTGCGCCGGCAAGCACAGCCTCACCGCTGAGCCTGACGATAACAGGAACAAGCTTTCCTGCTTCCTCTGCTTGATAAGCAGCTGCCGACAATTCAGCGGGAAGTCCGCAGTTCAGGACTGCGGTGCATCCGACCACAGCAGCGGCTGTTATGCTGATCAGATTGCGTGTAAATCGCTTCATTTTTCTTCGATCCTTTCTGTAATATTTACGGGTATCGGACTTCGGATGTACGGATTGAATAGTTTTCGCCGCTTATTCCAATCCGTATACACCATTCTATCACATTCTTGACACAAAGTCAATTACATATCGTTTACAATTCAGCAATAAAAGAGGAACAAACACAATAGAGAACAAAAAAGAACCCGGCATTCGGCGGCAAAGTCTCCCGCCGCGATGCTTTTATAAAAAGGCGGTGCGTTCCATGTCATTCTCCGTTCGCACAGCTATCCGGTCAGGGGCCGCTTCGCTTGCAATCACTGCAAAAGTATGCTATACTATATATATCAGACTGAAAAGGAGCAAAAACCATGGCGATCTGGAATCCGTGGCACGGCTGCCGCAAAATCAGTCCCGGATGTGCAAATTGCTACGTATACCGCCGGGATGAGAGCATCGGCAAGGATGCATCGGTTGTCTCCAAAACCGGCGACTACGATCTGCCGCTGAAAAAGAACCGGCAGGGGCAATACAAGCTGACCGCTGACGACGGCATCGTTTTCACCTGCATGACATCCGATTTCTTTCTGGATACGGCAGATGCATGGCGGGCGGGCTGCTGGGATATGATCCGTTCACGGCGCGATCTGCAGTTTCATATCATCACCAAACGGATCGACCGCTTTGCGGACTGTCTCCCGCCGGACTGGGGCGACGGCTGGGATCATGTGACGATCTGCAGCACCTGCGAGGATCAGGAGAGAACCGATCACAGACTCCCGATCCTGCTTTCGCTCCCGATCAGACACCGCGAAGTGATCTGTGAACCGCTGCTCGGTGAGATCAATCTGGAAAAGTATCTGGCGGGCGGCCTGATCGAACAGGTCACCTGCGGCGGAGAATCCGGCGATCCGGCGCGGCCCTGCGACTTCCGCTGGGTCCAGGAGCTCCGCAGAGAATGCATCCGCTGCGGCGTGCCGTTTTATTTCAAGCAGACCGGCGCTGTATTCATCAAGGACGGCAAAGTCTATCATATCCCACGGAAGCTCCAGATGCCGCAGGCGAAAAAATCCGGATACAGCTATATTCCCGGAACAGGCTCTGCAGATGCGATCCGGTATCAGCTGCCGGAACGCCGCGACCTGTTCGGCAGACTGCACAAGTCCGGTTTCAGGAGCCGGTTTCACCTGACAGAAAAGGAAAGAGACTATATCGCGGAAAAAGGGCTCTCCGTGATCCGCAGCCATGCACAGGATCTTGTCGCCAAAAGGCTTTCCGCGGAAAATCCCGAACATGACGGAAAGCAGACCCCGATGAAAGGGCATCCCGTATTCATTGCCCAGCACGCGACCGCCTGCTGCTGCCGCGGCTGCCTCGAAAAATGGCACAGCATCCCCGCCGGGAAGATACTGACCGAGAATGAGCAGGCCTATATCGTCGATGTGCTGATGCAATGGATCGGAACCGAAATGGAACGATAAACAAGCAGCAGGAACTGACAAAACTTGCTTATACACATCCGACCGACATACAAAGGAGGAATCTGTTTATGATGACATGTAAAAAACACATTGCCTGTTTCATCAGCGCAGTGCTTGCAGCATCCATGCTGCCGGCATATCCTGTTTATGCCGGAAATGCGGTGGAAACGCCCGGTTATCAGCTCCAGACCCTGCTGATCGACAACGACGGCAAAAATCTCTGGACGACAGAAAGCTGGGGCGGCGCGAATATCCTGCCGAATACAAGCTGGACAACGACCGATGCCTCCGATTATTATTACAACGGCGTGCTGTCCTTTGAGGCCAAAAGCAATGCGTCAGAGCCGCTGAACTTCTGGATCGGATTAAGCTCGCACTATCATGCCGATACGATCTCTCTTTATTGGACGGATCTTTCGCAGTATAAAGGAAAGCTGATCGCAGGCACGGACTGGACAAGCTATTCGCTGCGGATCAGGGAGCTGCTCGATGCGAACCCCGACAGCGGCTTTGACCTTGCGAATCTCTGGAAAATCTGTGTATCCGCTGTCAAAAAGGGCGAGACGGTGTCTTTCCGCAATGTGAAGATCACCTCGCCGGACGATGAGCGGCAGTATCCGTTTATCAAGGTGAATCAGGTCGGCTACAGCACGCACGGTGCTAAAACCGCCCGCATCAGCTATTTTGCGAAATTCGGTTCGCTGGACGGCAAAACATACGATTATTCTCAGTTTTTCACAAAATCTATTGACTTTGATAAAAATGTATGATAAAATAGAATCAGCACCCTGCAAAAATCAGACTTTTCAGGCTGCAAAGCGGCCTGATCAATCAATCATATGCAAAGGAGGATTCGGCAATGTTCAAAAGCACAGCAGAGGTTATGGAGTTTATCCGGGAGAACGGCATCAAAATGGTGGACTTCAAAATGGTGGACATCAACGGTGCATTCCGTCATGTCACGATTCCGGCATCGGGGTTTTCAGAGGATCTTCTGAAAGACGGTGTCGGTTTTGATGCCTCCAACTACGGCTACGCAGTTGTGGAAAAGAGCGACATGGTCTTTATTCCGGACATCGCATCGGCAATGGTCGATCCGTTCTGTGAGATCCCGACACTGTCCATGTCCGGAAATGTGATGATCATTGATTACCCGAATAACCGTCCGCTTCCGGAATATCCGAGAAATATTGTGCAGGCCGCGATCCGGTACATGAAGGATACCGGGATCGCCGATACCATGCTGATCCTTCCGGAATTTGAGTTTTATCTTCTGGATTCTGCCGGCTGGAAGCTGGAGGGCAGACGGCAGGAAGCGCATGTGGATGCCGAACAGGCACACTGGAACAGTGAGACACAGGGCGCCGGCAATATCGTCCCGCTGCAGAAGAATTATCATATTGCAAAGCCCTATGATACCGCCTACGACTGCCGCAGCGAAATGGTGCTCCGGATCGAAGAAGCCGGCATTCCGGTCAAATATCATCACCCGGAGGTCAGTGCAAGCGGTCAGTTTGAGATCGAGCCGATGCTCGGCGAGCTGCTGAAAATGGCAGACGCAACGATCATGATCAAGTATATTATCAAGAACGTCGCACGGAAATACGGCAAATGCGCTACCTTTATGCCGAAGCCGGTGTACGGCGAGGCCGGAAGCGGTATGCATGTGCACATGCTGCTGATGAAGGGAGACAAGCCGGTCTTTTCCGATGACAAGGGCTATTCGCACCTCAGCAAGACCGCACATTATTTCATCGGCGGCCTTCTGAAGCACATCGCTTCGCTTTGCGCACTGACCAATCCCAGCACCAATTCATTCAAGCGGCTGGTTCCGGGCTTTGAGGCGCCTGTCACTGTCGGCTATGCCACATCCAACCGCAGTGCGGTCATCCGCATTCCGGCTTATGCCAAAGCACCGAACAAGCGGCGTTTTGAGCTGCGCAATCCCGATGCGACATGCAACCCCTATCTGGCCTATGCTGCAATTCTGATGGCAGGTCTGGACGGCGTGAAGAATAAGATCGACCCGCACAAGAACGGCTGGGGTCCGTTTGATGTGAACCTGTATCACCTGCCGGAAGAAGAAAAAGCCAAGCTGACATCCCTGCCCGCAAGCCTCGGCAGAGCGCTGGATGCACTGGAGGCAGACCATGACTATCTGACCGCAGGCGGCGTATTCCCGGAGCACATGGTACTTGACTATATCCGGAACAAGCGCAGCGAATGTGCAGAGATCGCAAAGATCCCGACTGTACCGGAATTTGAGAAGTATTTTAATTGCTGACGAAAACCGTTTATCAGACACGAAAGGACGCCTCGAAAGAAGGCGTCCTTTATTTTATACATCATTTTTCCGGCAGGATTCACGGATTTGTCCACATCATATAATATAGTATAACATAGCTGAACGCTTCCTGTCATTACGCACGGAACCCTGCACAGGGCCGCAGCAGGAGATAAAAAATTACGAAAACAGGCTTGACTTTTGATAGTAAAGCTGTTATAATAATATGGAATTTACAGTACCATTGTTATCCGGATGTTAGAAGCTTCCGCCGGAAAATGCCCATAAGCAAGGGCATTTTTGACAGATGCTTTTGAAAAAAGGATACATATCAAGGGAGATTTTTATGGCATTTTTCACAAACAAAGGCATTCAGATCGCTGGAATCGCAGCTGCCGTACCGGACAATTTTGTACCGGCTTCCAGCTTTCAGGAAAGATTCGGAGAGGAAGCCGTACAGAAGTTTTCGGAAAGCACCGGCATCCGCTCGATCTACAACGCGCTGCCTGACCAGACCGCTTCGGATCTGGCTTATGCCGCTGCTGAGGAGCTGTTCAGAAGAACAGGCGCCGATAAGGAAAAGATCGGCGTTATGGTTTTTGTAACGCAGTCTCCGGATTACAGACGGCCGTCATCGGCATGTGTGCTGCAGAAGCGTCTCGGGCTTCCGGTGGACTGCGCCTGCGTCGAAGTGGAGCTTGGCTGTTCCGGCTTTGTCTACGGAATGCAGACGGCGCTTTCCCTGATGGCATCCGGCGATGCGGAATACGGTCTGGTCATGATCGGTGAAACTGCCTCCAAGCTGGTCGATCCGATGGACAAGTCCATTGTAATGATGTACGGCGACGGCGGTGCAGCGGTTCTTCTGAAAAAGGAAGACGGCGGCGTCATCCGGACGCTCCTGAAAAGCGACGGTTCGCGCTATAAAGCGATCGTGCTTCCGGCAGGCGGCTTCCGCGATATGAACCCCGGACATGAGCGCTTCGTCTGCAGCGACGGCATTGAGCGTTCGCTCTACGATATTTTCATGGACGGCACCTCGGTATTTTCCTTCTCCATTACGGATGTACCGCAGACGATCAGGGAGTATCTTGAAAAAACGGAAACCGCTGCCGACGATTACGATGTGATCGTGCTGCATCAGGCCAATCAGTTTATGCTCAAGCAGATCGTCAAGCGGATCAAGGCGCCGAAGGAGCGCGTCCCTGTCTCGCTTGACCGTTACGGAAATACAGGCGGCATCTCGATCCCGCTCACATTATGCGACAAATACGGAACGGAAAAAGCCGGCACCGTGCGCGCACTGATGAGCGGTTTCGGTATCGGACTGTCATGGGGTGTCTTCTCTGCAGCGATTGACACCGAACGGGTATACCCGGTCATCCAAACAAACCACTGCTATACGGAGGGCAGATTCGAGCCGGGAAAATACTGATGCGGCTCCATTTCGGAACAACTCCGCAGCCGAATCCCGAACCTGCCGGAAACGGCCTGACGGCTGCGGGTTCACAATAATTCAAAATCGGAGGAAAAGAATATGAACATCAATGAGAAGATCGCACTGTTTGCGGAAACCTTAGACGTTGAAGCGGATTCTGTCAGCGCAGAAACTGTGCTTGCAGATCTACCTGAGTATGATTCCATGGCAAAGCTGTCCCTGATCGTCATGTTCGATGAGCAGTTCGGAAAAAAGGTGGACGGCGAAACGGTCAAGGGCTTCCAGACAGTCGGAGATATCCTGGATCTGATGGACTGAGGAGGAAGTATCAATGGTTTATGACGGTATCATTGAAGGAATCGGCGTGAATCTTCGTCCGGTGACGGAGGATGACGCGGAATTTACCTACCGGCTTCGTCAGGATAAGGAACGCACCAAGTTCCTTCATTCGGTCAACGGAACGGTGGAAGATCAGCGTAACTGGATCAGAGCGCAGCGCGCCAAAGAGGGTGACTACTTCTTTGTGGTGGAGGATAAGAACGGCAAGCCGTTCGGAACTGTTGGCTATTATGATCTTGAGGGCGTAAACGGCGAGACCGGGCGTGTTGTCATCAACGGCAGCACCGCACAGAACTGCGATGCCATTCTGCAGCTAAGACGTTTCGCATTTGAGATCATCGGCGCAGAATATATCAAATGCAGAACCGTCAACGGCAATAAAACGATGATGGCACAGCTCAAACGGTTCGGCGCTGAACAGGTCGGTACTGAGATCGACGAAAAGGACGGCTTTGAGCAGCTGGTTTACCGTGTCACCAGAGAAGCCTATGAAGCAGGAAAAGAAAAGTACAGAAAGCTGGTAGAAAAGAGCTATCAGCTGCAGGAACAGAACGATTCCGCAGAGTGATCTTCCGGATCTGGTCAGATACTGCACATAACAAACAGAAGCCCGAGGCAGACGCCTTCGGGCTTCATTTGTTTATTGTTCTTCGCGCTGCCTGATTTTCTCACGAACCGGATACCGTGCGAGCAGCTCCGAACCGCTGCCGTGGTCGCTGTATGATGACAGATTCGCAAAATCGGATGCTGTGAACATCGCCCAGACCTCGACGATCGTCTTTCCGGCGAGCTTTGTTCCGGCAAACACTTCTGTCCATGCGCTTTCCCATTGCGCGGAAGGGATTTTTCTGTTCCGGCAGACGTCAAGGAAATTGCGCAGGATATCCGCATTTTCATCGGTATAGTTGTAATCCAGCCAGACAAGGAACCGGACGGATGTGCTGCGCGTTGATTCATCAGCAACGGTCTGAAGTCCCCATTCACCGTCGTTGTAATAGCCGTTGTCGATCGCATATTCATAGCGGCTGCAGTCGGCGAATCGTTCGATATACCCGCTGTCCTCGAGATAATCGCTGTCCCAGCCGTTCTGTATGACATGCGCAAGCTCATGCGTGATGCAGTCGTAATCCTCCGGATACCGTTCGAGCCACTGATCGTGCAGGTGTACAAAATTGCCGCCCGCGGACGCGACCTCGTAGCCTTCGTTCTCGACCGCAAGCGTCACCTCTGACGGTGCGCCGGAGATGTCGGCATACCGCGCCCACATTCTCGGATAGCACTGCCAGAACAGACGCGAGAGCGTCACAAGCTGCGCGGGGGTCGTGTGCTTCTCCCATTTTGAGAGGCTGAGCGTCAGCGTATAATCCTGCCCGTTGACCTTGCCCTTTTGCAGTACCTTGTCCCCGCTGACCGTGACCTCAACACCGGGCAGTGCCGCCGAAAACTTTTCGGGTCTCAGTTCAAAGGCTGTCAGCAGATAGTTCAGCAAACCGTGTGCATCTTCGGCGTTAATCTCGTCGTCGCCGTTCCAGTCTGCGGCAGGCTGATACAGGTCGGAGCGCTCCGGCGTGCGGATCGCCTGCTTCATCAGCGAGAGGTCAGCGGCAGTCAGCCTGCCGTCTCTGTCCATGTCACCGGGGAGTATCTGCGCAGTTTCACCTTCGTATTCTGTGTATGCATGGACGCAAACATCGCCGTAGCTTTCGTCATAGCAGTCCCTCCAGACCGGCGTTTCCCTGTTTTTGGCCGTATAAAATCCAATATAGGAAACACCTTTTTTGTAGCATTTTAAATCCATATAAAATTTATCGTTTTGCTTCGGCGGAGTCTCTATCACGACAGAATACATCTGTCCCTGATCAACTGCATAGCTCTGCGGCAGCTTCACCGTATGGAAACCTTTATATTCCGCGATTCCCTCAACTGTTTCAATCAGTGTTCCGTCCTGCGGATTGGTGAAGCCGGGTTCCAGCGCATAGACCGAAATTTCATACGGTTCAGAAGGTGCCTCAGTAAATAAACCGACTGCCGCAATCTTTTCAGGCTTTTCCGCTTCAAATACATTTGCGACCAAAAAGCCCAAATCATAAGTGGATTTCAGTGATTGTACACGAAGCTGCGAACTGTTATAATGATGTACTTCACCGTAATTTGTAATCGGCTCAAAATCGTAATGCGAGATGTAACTGAGCGAAGGTTCATAATAGCTGATATAGATATAGCCATGGTCGGAATTCTTATAGTTTTCTCCGTAGCTGTTCCGGATGATCCACGCGCCGTCTTCCGGCGGAACATTCGTGAAATTTTCTTTCTGGAAATTGTCATCCCATCCGACCAAAACCACGGAATGCCAGCCGCCCGTATATTTTCCTTCCGACAGCTCTTCCCTCGAAAAATCCGGAAAATAATATCCGCCCTGCTCTGAAAGAGGATGCTTGTGACTAACGTAAAATCCCCAGCGCAGCGGCCCTCTGTTCATCAGCTGTGTCTTGGTATTCTGTGTATCGGTTTCATCAAAATAATCCACATTCTGCAAATGCGCGATCGACTGATAGCGCAGGGATTCATCCAGAGGCTCTTTGGCAGAATGCGGCGCGGCATCACTTTCCGGAACAACGCCCTGCCATGCCGCAAGACTGGCATCCACGGGATCATAACCACCTAAGCCCGGAACCGTCGTATAGGCTTTGGTGCCGTAAGGATTACTGGTACAGCCATAGCACGGATCATCCGGATCGGTCGGCGCGGGTTGTCCGCTGCAAAACCACATCAGATGTGTTTCCGAGAGATCAAGATCGCTGTCAGCAAGACCTTTTTTGATAAGATCGGATTCCGCACAGGCGATTACCGAGTATGCCCAGCAGGTGCCTTCGATCTGCGTTTTCACCGGTGTCAGGATCTCCGGTGCTTCCTCGCGCCAGTCAAAGCGTGCGGGCAGCTCGGTATCTTCTGCTGAGATCGCAGGAACCGTCATGCCGGTGCAGCAGAGCGTGCAGGACAGCAGCGCGGATGTCATCCTGCGCAAAAAAGATTTGTGTTTCATAGTAACCTCCCCTTTTCGTGTAACCAGTCAGATTCCCCCAAAGTCCGGTATCGCCGTTTTTTCTTATTCTAGCACAGATTCGGGGAAAATGCAACGGTATCAGTGAAAATTATCTGCCTTTGAACGGAAAATGCGGCTATTGACTTTTTGCTGTCCCCATGCTATAATTCTATTAAATCATCGTATTAGCATCATTATCACAAAAACAGAAGGAGAACTGATATGACAGAACAGAAAAACGAACGCGTACAGTGCATGATCGAACAGTATCAAAAGGAGATTTCCGGAGAAACCGACTGGTATTTCAGGGCGGCCATCCGCAGAATTGACAAAGACCTGATACGCCGCTATTGCTTTCCCGTGCTCTTTTCCGCGCTGTTTTATGACCCGACACCGGAACAGCTCCGCTATATCGCCGGAGAGGC
>JAFWUX010000054.1 GCA_017523995.1 Oscillospiraceae bacterium
CGCCGCACTCCGCAGAGTGCGGAACTCCCCCAGCGAAGGAGCTCCGCAGGGGTGAATCCGATAAACGATCCGGTGGATCGTTTTTCGGAGAGGGGCGCCCTGCGATAGAGGGCGCCCCTGAGTGAATTGCAACGCAATTCACAGACTACTGTATCTGCTTTAGTTGTTAGCATTGCGAGGGGCAGAGCACGGAACTCCCCTGCGTGAGCGGGGTATCTTCCCTCATTACAAAATAG
Organism: Oscillospiraceae bacterium; assembly: GCA_017523995.1. Next base: position 237 of record JAFWUX010000054.1, read on the forward strand.
CATCCGCGAAGCGGATACATCTTTTCAAAAAATTGCCGCTCCGGTCAAGCATGATCGAAGCGGCTTTGTAATCTTGAATTGTCAGGCGGTTAATCCTGCACCTCTGCAAATGCCTTTGCGATGTCCTCGGAAAGCGGTTCATAGAACTGATTGCCAAAGTCTACGCGGTAGGTGCCGAGCACTGCCTCCTTGCCGTTCTCATCGTTAAAGAGCTTCGCCTGATACTCTGCGGTACCCTCGCCCTCAACAACAACCATAGTGACACCGGCTGCGGCTTCCGGATCGAACTGTCCGCCGATTGCTGCTGCCGCGCCGTCCGCATAAAGTCCGATATGATATTTGCCGGTGATGTCTGCCGGAATATTGAACGTAATCCGGACAGCATTCGCCACCGCCTCGCCGGAAGAAACCGTCAGTTCGATCTCGGTGTTTTCCGAAACCTCCTCACCGGGCTGCACATTCTGGCTCAGAACTGTGCCTGCCGGTGCTGCATCCGGAACCTCTTTTTTGCTGACAATGATCTTCAAAGCCTCTGCGATACTTTTGGCGTTATCCCATTGCATATTGCTGAAATTCGGAACCGCCATCCCACCGCCGTTTTTGCCGAGGCTGACCGTCACGCGGATATAGCTGCCGGGTTCCACCTCAATCGGTCCTTCCGGATCCGTGCTGATGACCTTGCCCTTTTCAACCTCCGGATCGTAGGCATTGCGCTTGTCTATATACAGCCCCAGACCGACAATCGTCGATTTGGCAGTTTCAAACTCCCAGTCGGTCACATCCGGCATCAGCACCTTTTTGGGACCGATCGAAACCCTGACATGGACTGTGTCGCCTTTTTTGAGCGGCTCACCAGGCATCACATCCTGCGTGAAGATTTTGCCTACGTCATAGTCGGAGTATTCCTCCGATTCACAAACAATCTGAAGCACATCGCCGTACATCAGCATGGCTTCTTCGTAGTCCATGCCGATGAGATTGGGGGTTTTGTATTCGCCGCTTTCTTCCGCGCTCGAAATCTGCGTGCCCGGTGTGATGCCGGAATCTGTATCCGATTTCATTTTGTGGATGCCGTAGAAAATTGCAACATTCAGCCCGAGACAAAGTGCAACCGCTGCCGCTGCCGCGCCCATATAGATGCGGAACGGTTTTTTCTTTGTCTGCGTGATGCTGCCTGCGAAATCTTCGGATGTATCCGCCGTGCCCAGCGTTTTTGCATCCGGAAGCGCATATTTTTCCACGGTCTCATCCGAGACCTGACCGACTGCATCCAGCAGATCATGCTCTTTCATAATAGTTCCTCCTTTTCTAAGAATACCTGCAGCTTTTCGCGTGTCCGCCGCAATGTGCTCCGAACAGTATTCTCACTGACGGACAGCTCGGCTGCGATCTCTCCCGCTTCCAGCATCGTGAAATAGCGCCGCATGAAAATCTGCGCATGCTGCTTCGGGAGCGATGCGAGGAACCGTTCCAGTGCATCCGTGAGCGCCATGCGGTCAAGCACCTGCTCCGTATCAGACTGCGATGAGATGCATTCTGCAAGCTCCTCCAGCACAACCGGTACGGCACCGCCGCCGCGCTTTGCCGCATGCTCCTCCGCATAGCGGTTGAGCGCGAGATTGCGCGTCAGTTTTGCAAGAAACGCCGAAAAATATTTCGGCTTCTGCGGCGGGATCGTGTTCCACGCTTTCAGCATTGTATCATTGACGCATTCCTCGGCGTCGCGGCTGTCGTGCAGGATGTGCATGGCGATCGTGTGCAGCAAGCCGCCGTACGCACGGTTTGCTTCTGCGATGCCCTGCTCATTCCGCTGCTCGAACAGCGCGATCATGGATTTGTCATTCACGGGGTTACACCGTCCTTTCATGTTCCTCTGCCTATTTAGACAGGAAACAGAATCGAAATTGTGCAGGGAGAGTGAAATATTATTCGGAATCTCCGATGGATTTGAAACGGCAGTCATGTCAGCAGACTGCCGCTTACACATCAATACACATCAATCTGTGAATTGCTGCGCAATTCACTCAGGGGCGCCCTCTATCGCAGGGCGCCCCTCTCCGAAAAACGATCCACCGGATCGTTTTATCGGATTCACCCCTGCGGAGCTCTTGACGCCGGGGAGTTTCGCGCTCTGCGGAGCGCGACCAGAGGCGCTGCCTCTGGACTC
>JAFWUX010000055.1 GCA_017523995.1 Oscillospiraceae bacterium
ACTGACCGATGCAGGACAGGAATTCCTGGATGATGCGTCAGTCCTTGAACGGACATTCGGGCATCTGGAATCGCGGTACTGTGCCAGATAAGCGGAAACAGGGATTCTTTTTGCGGAAGGGATCCCTGTTTTCTTTGATACAGATTGACAAACAACGTGAAGTATGGTATAATCATACTGTTTCGATATGAATAGTAAAAGGAGCGAGCAGTATGACAGAACGACCGGTCAGAACAGAAATGCCGAATAATATCGAGCTTTCGGTCGTCAATAAATTCCGCAGAGAGATCTGGACAAAGTTTCTGAAGGGTATCAAGGAATATCAACTGATACAGGAGGGCGACAAAATCGCTGTCTGCATCTCCGGCGGCAAAGATTCCATGCTGATGGCGATGTGCATGAAGCGTCTGCAGCGGTATTCCAAAGTACCGTTTGAAGTTGATTTTCTCGTAATGAATCCCGGATACAACGAGATCAATTATCAGAAGATACGCGAAAATGCAGAGTTGCTGGAAATTCCTATTCAGGTGTTTGAAACAGGCATTTTCGATGCAGTCGCAAAGGTTGATCAGCACCCTTGTTACCTTTGTGCAAGAATGCGCCGCGGGCATCTTTATAAGACCGCAAAAGAGCTGGGATGTAATAAGATTGCGCTGGGGCATCATTTTGACGACGTCATCGAAACGATCCTCATGGGTATGCTCTACGGCTCACAGGTGCAGACGATGATGCCGAAGCTGCACAGCGAAAACTACGATGGCATGCAGCTGATCCGTCCGATGTACCTCGTGCGGGAGGCGGATATCATCCGCTGGAAGCAGTACAACGATTTGCAGTTTATTCAGTGCGCCTGCCGGTTCACGGAAAACTGTACCATGTGCGACAACGGCGGCGGCGGTTCCAAGCGGCAGGAGATCAAAACGCTGCTGAAACAGCTCCGCGCAGTCAATCCCGCGGTCGATAAAAACATCTTTCGCAGCGTGGAGAATGTCAATCTGCAAACGATCATTTCTTATCACCGCGGCGAAGACTATCATCATTTTCTCGATGATTACGACGAGGGCAGAAGCATCCGCGGAACGGTTGCGGAGGGTGAAAAAGATGCCGGTTTATCTTGATTATGCCGCCGATACGCCGCCGGATGAGCGGGTTTTATCTGTGTATCTGGATACGGCAAGGGCACATTTTGCAAATCCGAATTCCGTTCATCAATCCGGCATTTCCGCGAAGGAGATCGTCAGTCAGTCGCTTGAAAAGATCGCTGATTTTCTGCATATCGGTACCGATGAGATCATCCTGACAAGCGGTGCAAGCGAGGCGAATAATCTCGCGGTCAAGGGCATCGCTTTTGCAAACCGCCGCCGCGGAAAGCATATCATTTCAACCTTTCTGGAACACAGCTCTGTCAGCGGCGCACTGACCTTTCTGCAGGAGCAGGGCTGGGAGATCGACCTTGTGAACATCAGACCGGACGGCACCGTTGACCTCGATCATCTGAAATCGCTGCTGCGGCAGGATACGGTATTATGTGCCGTCTGTGCAGTAGACAGCGAGCTCGGAACGGTACAGCCGGTGCGGAAAATCGCAGAGATTTTGAGGGATACCCCGAACTGCCGCCTGCATATTGATGCGACACAGGCGATCGGTAAAATACTGGTCGATTTATCATGTGCCGATACGGCGAGCTTTGCTCCGCATAAATTCTACGGGCTGAAGGGCAGCGGTGTGCTGTATAAGAAAAAGGGCATTGTCCTTGAACCGTTGATTCACGGCGGCGCAAGCACGACCATTTACCGCAGCGGCACACCGGATGCACCTGCGGCGGCAGCTCTTTCAGCAGCATTGCAGTATGCAATCAACGAATTTGATGAGCGGCAGCAAAATGTTCTTGCGCTGAATCAGAAGCTCAGGGCGTATTTTGCACAGCAGGATCGCGTACGCATCAACAGTCCGGAAAACGCCGTGCCGCATATTCTGAATGTTTCGGTCAGCGGCATCAAAGGCGAGGAAATGCGCCGACGGCTCGATGAAATGGGCGTATGTGTGTCGGTAAAATCTGCCTGCTCTGTGCCGAATACGCCGTCCAGAGCAGTCATGGCGATCTCGCATGACCGGAAAAATGCGCTCAGTTCATGGCGCATCAGCCTGTCGCATCTGACAACGGAACAGGAGATCGAACAGTTTATTGATATTTTAGGGCAAATCATATCGGGGGAATAAAATGCTGAATCAGTTTTCAAGAACACAGCTTCTGCTCGGTCAGGAGAATATGCAAAAGCTCGCAAAATCGCGTGTTGCGGTATTCGGCATCGGCGGTGTCGGCGGCTATGTCTGCGAGGCGCTTGTCCGCAGCGGCGTCTGTGCATTTGACCTGATCGACGACGATAAAGTCCGCCTGACAAACCTGAACCGGCAGATCATCGCGACACGGAAAACGGTTGGGCAGTATAAGGCAGAAGTCATGGCAGAGCGCATCAGAGAGATCAATCCCGACGCGGATGTCCGGATCCATAAATGCTTCTTTCTGCCCGAGAATGCAGATGAATTTCCGTTTGCGGAGTATGATTACATTGTCGATGCAGTTGATACGGTCACGGCAAAGCTGGCGCTTGTGATGAAAGCGAACGAGCTGCATATCCCGATCATCAGCAGCATGGGCGCAGGAAACAAGCTCGATCCGACAGCGTTCCGTGTCGCGGATATCTATAAAACGAAGGTCTGCCCTCTCGCTAAAGTCATGCGCATCGAATGCCGCAAGCGCAGAATCAAAAAGCTCAAAGTAGTATATTCGGAAGAAGTGCCGACGCGCCCGATCGAGGATATGTCGATCTCATGCCGCACGCACTGTATCTGTCCCCCGGGTGCGCAGCATAAATGTACGGAGCGCCGCGATATTCCGGGCAGCACCGCGTTTGTGCCGCCGGTCGTCGGGCTGATCATCGCAGGAGAGGTCGTGAAAGATTTATGCCGGAAATCATAAGATCCGCCTCGGTTTCTGATCTGGATGCTGTTGCATATCTGGAAAAGCACTGTTTTCCTTCATCAGAAGCTGCTGACAGGAATTCATTTTCGGTACGGCTGCGCAGCTTTCCTGAGTGTTTCTGGGTATCAGAGGAACATGAACATATCATATCTATGATAAACGGAATGTCTGCGCAGCAGCGTGATTTGCGCGATGAAATGTATACGGACACTACGTTATATGAACCGAACGGAGCATGGTTGATGCTGTTTGGCGTTGCGACCGCTCCTGACAGACAGCATCACGGCTATGCAACAAGACTGATGCATCATGTGATCGAGGATACCAAACGCAAAAACCGTCAGGGAATTGTCCTTACGTGTAAGGAATCGCTGATCCCGTTTTATCAGCGGTTCGGATTCGTTTGCGAAGGCAAATCCGTTTCAATGCATGGTGACGCGGAATGGTATCAGATGAGGCTGATATTTCAGGATGAACTGCTGCGCTGTGCGGAATCCGGTGAAGAATGTACCTTTTACAGAAATGGAAACCAATTTCTTCTGTACGGTTGGGGGCAGTGTGACGGCGTGTTCCTGAATGTTGCCGATGAAAACGGTGAGATCGTATGGCAAGCGGTCGGAAGAAGCCGCAAAGAATGCGCAGCACAGCTTCAGACTGAATTCCTCATATAAAAGTAACAGACCGGCGAAAACCGGTCTGTTTTTCATATATACATCGCATCGCTGACGGTAATATAGTCCAGCGGCGGTACAAAAACGCCCTTGTGCCGGTCGCCGCGGTATACCTCCTGTCCGTTGCGGTATGCGATCACCTGTGTCATCGGGAACGGGATCCATGCGCCGCCGTCAAGCTGCTTGGTCGCAAAGAGAATGCCGTTTTCCAGCCGCTTGAAGCACAGCGTGTTTTTCAGATTTTTGTGGACATAAAGCAGATCACCGTCATAGATAATAAGATTCAGCTTGTTGCGCGGTGCGTGATCTGCAATGAAGCGGTTGATCATTTCAAAGCGTTCTCGGTCTGTCGGGATGCCGCCTGCAAGCTGACGGTTGACTGCATCCAGCAGAGAAAGGAAAAAGCGCTCGGAATCGGTATCGCCCTGCTGATGTGCGGCATAACGGTGATTGTGCTCGCCGTGAAAAATCGTGCCGTTATGGATCATCGTCCACTCTCTGCCGGAATCGTCGATGCCGGTAAACGGGTGGCAGTTTTTCTCTCTGACCGTGCCGACGGTCGCAAAACGGATATGCGCGAGCAGTGTTTTCTGTGGCTGCATGGTATCAATGAAATCGGCGAGAAAAGTGCTTTCGTTTGCGCTGACGGCTTCTTTCAGAATGACCCGCACGCCGTCCTCATACATCATGCCCCAACCGTGCGGATTCTGCACGCTGTGCGCATAAAAT
>JAFWUX010000056.1 GCA_017523995.1 Oscillospiraceae bacterium
AAAAAGCTCGACCAAAACTTTTATTTTGACGCTCCGGCGGCGTAATGCGAATCCGGAATGCTTTAGCAATACGGAGCCGCGCACGGCGCGGTGAAAAAGCTCGACCAAAACTTTTATTTTGACGCTCCTGCAGCGTAATGCATAACCGCTCCCGTTTACGAAAACAGGAGCGGCTTCGTTCTATTTCAGTATAAACATGGGATTCCAAAGGGACAGTGTCCCTTTGGCGGGGTTTGGGGCAGCGCCCCATTATCAATCATCGCAGATGCCTTATTCAATCGCTTCGACCTTGAGGAGATTCGTTGTGCCGGAGACGCCGAGCGGGACGCCTGCCGTAATGACAACCAGATCGCCGGGCTCTGCATAGCCTGCCTTGCAGGTTGCTTCGACCGCGTGCTTGAACAGCGCATCGGTGCTGCTCTCCTCATCAATCACCAGCGGGTGCACGCCCCATGACATGTTCATCTGGCGCTGCACCATTTCATCCGTTGTGCAGGAGATGATCGGGAACATCGGACGGTATTTCGAGAGCAGACGCGCTGTCTCGCCGCCCTTTGTCACGGTGACAATCGCCGTTGCGTCGAGGTCATGCGCGGTTGTGACGGTTGCATGCGCGATTGCATCCGCGATGGTCGCTTTTGCGTCAATGCGCGCGAGGAATTCGCTCTTGTAGTCGATGCTGCTCTCGGTGGTCAGGGCGATGCGCGCCATTGTCTGCACCGTCTCGACCGGATGCTGACCTGCGGCCGTCTCGCCGGAGGTCATGATCGCGCTGGTGCCGTCATAGATCGCGTTTGCAACGTCCGTGATCTCCGCTCGCGTCGGGCGCGGGTTGTTGATCATGGATTCCAGCATCTGCGTTGCGGTAATCACCTGCTTGCCCGCTTCGTAGCCCTTGCGGATCAGCTTCTTCTGGATATCGGGAATCTGCTCGAACGGAATCTCGACGCCCATATCGCCGCGCGCGACCATGATGCCGTCCGCCGCTTCGAGGATTTCATCAATGTTGTTGACGCCCTCGCGGTTCTCGATCTTTGCGATGATGCGGACGCCGTACCAGCCGAGGCTCTGCGTGAATTTGCGCAGATAGCGGATATCCGCGCCGGTTCTGGCAAAGCTCGCCGCGATGAAATCAAAGCCGAGCTTTGCGCCGAATTCCAGATCCTCCATATCCGCATCGCTGAGATACGGCATCGAGAGATGGACATCGGGGAAGTTGCAGGATTTGTGGTTCGAGAGCGTGCCGCCGTGGATGATCCGGCACTCGATATCGGTTGCGGAGACATGCTCAATGCGCATTTCTACCAGACCGTCATTGATCATGACCGTGTCGCCGGGCTTGACGTCCTTGGTCAGGCGCGGATAGTTGACGCTGCCGATTTTCTCATCGCAGGGGACATCGCGCGTGGTCAGCGTATACATATCGCCGTCATGGATTTCGACGGAGCCCTCCGGAAATGTGCGCAGACGCACCTCCGGACCTTTCGTATCCAGCATCGTTGCAATCGGGAGACCGAGCTCCTCGCGCAGGCGCTTGACCTGCTCAAAGCGCTTCTGATCCTTTTCGTAGTCGGCGTGCGAGAAATTGAAGCGGGCGACATTCATGCCTGCCTGCATCATCTGGCGCAGAACCTCGTCCTTGTCGGTCGCCGGACCGATCGTACATACGATTTTTGTTTTTCTGAGCTGCTGAAGCATAATTGATACTCCTTTATCTATTTTTCAGGATCGGGAGATCCTGTGAATTGGCGGTTAGAATATTTTGATCCATCGTTCGACCGCAGCCGGACGCATATCTTCCTGAACAAACTTCACGGTATAAACCCATGTCCAGCCCTCGCAATCGCGCTCCATAAGAGAAATCATAAAGCCGTCTGCAACCGGATTCGGATCATGTCCCCAGCGGATTTTTCCGAAATGAAGCCCGTATAATATCAGTTCCTTCTCATAGATTTGATCCATTTCATCCGGAAACCACTGCGGATACTTGTGTGCAAGCCATTTATCATTGGTATTCAGATTTTTCAGCCAGCCGTATGCCTTCCGGATGTATGCATCAAGATTGTTCAGTACATCAAGCATCCGTTTGACCGTTTCCGCAGGAATCATACGGTCGGGCGCATCCGCACAGATTTCGACCGCATCCCATTCCTCCGTATAAAACTCCGTAAATGCTATGCCGTCCGCAAAGTGAAAATGCGAAAGATCCCTGTTTTTCAAAAGGGCGATGACATCTTCTATGGAATTGTATTCATACACAGCAGTCACTCCTTATTCACATCCCCATGCTTCGAGCGTAAACGGATGCCTGTCGGGATAATGAAACTTTACGGAAAAATCCAGAGGATAATATTCGACTGTTGTGAAGGTCATCACGAAGCCGTTTTCATCCGGATGATTGCCATGCCCCCAGCGAAAATGCCCGAAATAGATGCCGCAGACTGCAAAGCCTTTGTCCAGTGCATGCGGATAGGCGTCAAGGTCGATTTTCACATCTTTGAGCAGGCGGTGAGCCTTTTCGGTGCAGTCATCCAGATTGTTCAGCACATCAAGCATCTGATTCGCAGTTTGATCCGGAATCTGACCGTCCGGCGCTTCTATGACAATCTCTCCTGCTTCACGGGAATACACATACGCACAGCCGTTCCGGAAGTCAAAATCTTCATAGTTCCGGTTTCCGAGCAGACAGATAATATGCTTGACAGAAAACAGTTTTTCCACAGCAGTCACCCCCCTGTATTTCCGCCTATAAAACCGGATGCAGCACACCGTCACGGTCACAGGCGGCAATGTCGATCTGCGTGAAGCATTCCGAGAACAGCGCTTCGGTAAATGGCGCACCGTCGGTGATCTCGAGAAATTCGGATTCGCTGACCGTGCAGCCGAGCTGAATCCGGACGGCACACGCGGCATGCATCTGTTCCGTCTGCGGTTCGTAGTCCGCAGGGATTTCCGTGCCGCAGACCGCGCCGTCATAGCCATGATACCGGTTATCGAAAATTACGGTCTCTGTGCCGCATGCCGTACACTGCACGCTGATGCGCTTCAGATCGGCAAACGCCGGTTTTTCCGGCAGGCGGAAATCGCGCAGATCCCCTGTCTGCATGTAGTCCGCCAGACGCGCCCAGCCGGTGCCGGATGTCATTGCGGCGACCGCATCCGCATAGGGCTTGCACTGTGCCTGCTCCTCTGCGGTCAAAGTATTCTGAAAGATGCGGAACTGTTTGCAGCCGCAGGGGCACCGGAGCTGCAAGGTCAAAGTATCCTTTGTGCAGGCGGTTTCCTCCGCAATGCCGCGCAGATGATACGGAATCGGCAGGCTCATGTCATGCGCCCCGCATCAGTTTCCGCAGATGCGGCAGCCGCACCATGTCAGATAGGCGCCGTGCCGCTTGCAGCGCGGAAATCCGTTCAGCGCCGGATCGTCATCATCCATTTCGTCACACCAGTCCGCGAGCGCATCGGGGTTGATATCCGCCGCTTTGAGCCGGAAGAACCGCTTGCGGAACCACCCGAGCATCGGCATCAGGCGCTCCGCATTCGGGCGGAAATTCAGCGTATCCCAGCCGGTTTTCTGCGAGGCGGCGTCTGTCACGCGCACCCAGAACTGACGGTCTGCCTCGAAGGATGCGGGGTCCCACGGCATATCGGCAATGCAGAAGCCGATGCTGCCCGTGCCGCGCGTTGCGTCATGCTCTGCCAGCCAGACTGCCATGCGCTTCTGCGAATCGGTCTCCGCGAGCGCTGAGGCTGCCAGCACTAAAATCTGAATGAGGACATCGGTGCCCTGATCGGAAATGCTGATCTGTTCTTCCGGCGGATCGCTGCGCCGGACGCTGAAAATATTTGCCATATGCTGCGTGTTCACATCCTTTTGATGATTTCAGAACGGACAAAAGCCTGATCTTGCATATCAATCTGTGAATTGCGCTGCAATTCACTTAGGGGAGCCCTCTATCGCAGGGCTCCCCTCTCCGAAAAACGATCCACCGGATCGTTTTATCGGATTCACCCCTGCGGAGCTCCTAAAGCAGGGGTATTTCGCACTCTGCGGAGTGCGACCAAAGGGCGCCGCCCTTTGGAAACCTGCGAGCTTTTGAAAAAGCTCGACCAAAACTTTTATATTGGCGCTCCGGTAACGCTTTTTATCCATACATAAAATGGGGTCTGGGGATAATATCCCCAGCGGGGGATTGGGGCACAGTTTGCGCAGCAACACTGTAAGCCCCCATTATGAATCCGTCGGAGACTCCTTTGATTCGAGTACCGAGAATGCCTCGCGCAGGCTGGAAACGCCGCGCAGCCGGATCGTGAACCGCTCGGTCTGCAAGGTGCGGAGCGTCTGCTTCGGCAGGATGCACTCCGTAAAGCCGAGCCGCTCTGCCTCCTGAATCCGCTGTGCCGCATTCGAGACCGACCGCAGCTCGCCGCCCAGACCGATCTCACCGAATGCGATGAAGGTCTCGGGGATGGGCTTGTTCATGATCGCGGAATACAGCGCGAGCGCGACGGCGAGGTCTCCGGCGGGTTCGTCGAGCCGGAATCCGCCGACAATGTTCAGATAGACATCGAGTGCCGCAACGCGCAGCCCGATGCGCTTTTCCAGCACCGCGAGCAGAATATACACGCGGTTGTAATCAAGCCCTGTTGCTGTGCGGCGCGGCGCCGAAAGTGTACTCTTTGTACAGAGCGCCTGAATCTCTGCGAGGATCGGGCGGCTGCCCTCCATCATGCAGCAGACGCATGTGCCGGAGACGCCGATCGGTCTGCCGTCAAGCAGCATTGCCGAGGGGTTCGCGACTTCGGTCAGACCGGTATCGCGCATCTCAAAGACGCCGATCTCATTCGTCGAGCCGAAGCGGTTTTTGACCGCACGCAGCACGCGGATGCTCTGATAGCGGTCGCCCTCAAAGATCAGCACGGCATCGACCAGATGCTCCATGACCTTCGGACCGGCGATTGAGCCCTCCTTCGTCACATGCCCGACGAGAAAAACGGGGATTTCCTTCGCTTTTGCCGTCTGCATGAACATCGCGGTGCATTCGCGCACCTGCACAACCGATCCGGCGCCGGAGCTTAAACCGGCAATATGCATGGTCTGGATCGAGTCGATGATGACGATATCCGGCTCGCTCTGCATGATCGTATCGCAGATGGATTCCGCGTCATTGACGGTCAGCAGATAGAGGTTTTCTGTGTTGACGCCGAGACGTCCGGCGCGCAGCTTGATCTGTCTTGCGGATTCCTCTCCCGAGACATAGAGCACGGAGTGATCTTCGCCGAGATACTGGCAGATTTGCAGCAGCAGCGTACTTTTACCGATGCCCGGTTCACCGCCGAGCAGCACCACGGAGCCCTTGACCAATCCGCCGCCGAGCACACGGTTCAGCTCCGGAATGCCCGTATCATAGCGGATATCCTCATTCAGGCTGACCTCGGCAAGCTCGCGAATCTGTCCGGAGACATCGGTCGGCGCGCTCCTGCTGACAGCGCTGCTGCCGCGCGCGGGGACGCGGATTTCCGGCAGGGCTTCTTCAATCGTGTTCCATGCGCCGCAGTTTGTGCATCTGCCGCTCCATTTGAGGTATTCGGCGCCGCATGCGGTGCATTCGTATCTTGTTTTTGCTTTTGCCATCGTGATCGGGGGTCAGCGCATCAGCGGGAAGATGACAAAGCCCAGCAGCATCACAACCAGACTCGCGATGATGAAGATGCGCAGCCAGAGCGGCTTGTTCGATCTGTGCGGCTGCGGATTGCGCGCTGCGGCACGCTTTTCCTGCCGGTTTCTGCCGTTGTTCGGCGTCTGCTTTTTGGATTTGCTCATTCGTAACAGCTCCTTTATATATCAGATTGCACACTTACTTTTATTATAGCACATCCCTTCGCAAAACGCAAGAGCACAGGCAAATTAGAAATGAGAAATTAGAAATGAGAAAATATGGTATGCGCTTCGCGCATGTATCTTAAATATAGTGAGGAGATAGGAGTGAGAAGTGAGGAGATGCGGTGTCCGCTGCGCGGATGAATATATAGATCGGCAGCTGTGCCTTTTGACTGCCGCGTATTGCGTAATCTCAGCTCATCGCGCTGAAATGCGGTTTGGTTCCTGGAAAGCGATAGAAAAACGGATGCAGGCACTGCCCGTCCGCAATATTCAGCAAATTATAAGATGTTGACGGGCGAATGCTACTTGACAACCGAACAAATCTTTGATATAATAGGCTTAACGGCAGCTTGATGCTGCATCGTCACATTTTATTTCATGAACAAAATCTCGAACGGAAACAGGAGGGTTACTCAGATGGGTATTTTTTCCAGACTCAGTGATATTCTTAAGGCGAACATCAACGATATGCTCGATAAGGCAGAGGATCCGGAAAAGCTGGTCAAGCAGATCATTCTCGACATGCAGAAGGAGCTGACCAAATCGACACAGGCACTCGGCAAGGCTGTTGCCAGCGAGCGTATGGTCGAAAAGCAGTACCGCAATGCATGCGCTGTCTCTGCAAGCTGGGAATCCCGCGCAAAGGCTGCCCTGAAGGCAGGCGATGCTGAGCTCGCAAAGAAGGCTCTTGCAAGCAAGGTCAAGGCGGATGAGGATGTCGCAAACTACCGCGAAATGTATGAGACCATTTCCAACCAGACTGAGGCGATCCGTTCTCAGGTCGAGGTGCTGAAATCCAAGATGCAGGAGGCAAAGTCCAGAGAGGCTATGCTGATTGCACGTTCTCAGATGGCTGATACCACGAAGGAGCTGGCACAGTCGCTCAGCGGCATTGATACCAACAGCTCGTTCGACAAGCTCTCCAAGATGGAGGAGAAGATCACCCGCAAAGAGGCAGAGGCTGCTGCGTTCAGCGAGATCCTCGGCAACGGCAAGCCCGAGGAGGTTGCAACCTTCGAGGAGCTCGAGCGCAATGCCAAGGTCGATACCGAGCTGGAGCGCCTGATGGCTGAGATGGGCATGACCCCGGCAGCAGATACCAGCTCTGTCAACGATGAGCTTGCAGCGGCTATCAACGCGCTGGAGGCTGCACCGGCTGAGACTCCGTTGGAGGCACCGGGCGTCTGATCCGGATTCCAGATTGAAACTTGCGGCACAGTCTCACAGGGCGTGGGACTGTGCCTTTTTCCCGAATACCTGCGATTCTGACAAGGGAGGTTTTCCCGATGGCTTCAAAACGCAGAATCCGCTGGGACCGTGTCTCGGTCGCGGCGATTATTCTGATTATTCTGATCTTTCTGCTCGGCTCCTGTATGCAGAAATGTTCGGACTCCGAGGCGGAGCAGCCGACTACTGCACAGCAGGATTCTGTCCCGACCGACGAGCAGACGGAGGCGCCGCCTGTCACCGAGCCGACTACCACGCAGAACGGCGCGGATGCGACGCTTGCAAATGTGCCGGTGATCATCACGGATGAAAACAAAAATGTCGGTGACCTCGGCGTGACAACCACCACAACGGCGCCCGCGGGCGAAGATTCCGCTGAGCCTGCCTATGTCCTGCCCGCCGGCTATGAGGAGATTCCGATTGAGCCGAGCGCGATGTACAAGGGCACGCTGGTGCTGGTGGACAAGACAAATCCCAGCCGCCTTTCGGCTGAGGACCTTGAGCTCGAGCAGGTCTATTATGCGAAGGACAAGCCCGATACCTACGAAATCTCGTATCCCGGACATACCTCGCTGAACACTGCGGCGCTCGCAAAGTTCAACCGCCTGATGAAGGCTTATTACTCCGCGACGAACAATACCGAGATTATGTTCAACTACGGCTATCTCGAAGCGGGCAAGGAAAAGAGCAATCCGGAATCCGCAACCGGTCTGGATGTTCAGATCCACCTGAAAAAGGAAAACGGCGGCTATGACTTCGTCAGCAATGTGACGCCGTATTCGTGGCTCTTTGACCACATGGCAAGCTACGGCTATACGCTGCGCTATCCGACCGACAAGGCGGAGATCACCGGCGAACGCGGCGGCTATACGGCGCTCCGCTATGTCGGTGTGCCGCATGCAGCCTATATGGCGGAAAATAATCTCTGCCTCGAGGAGTATCTCGATATGCTCCGCGGCAGCCACAATTTCTACAGCGGTACGGTTCTGAATTACAGCACAAGCGAGCTGAATTATCTGATCTATTACGTACCTGCAAATGCCGACAACGATTTCAAGATTCCTGTCCCGAAGGCGGGCTCCTATGAAATCTCCGGCAACAACACGGACGGCTTCATCGTCACTGCGATTGTCAGCTGACGGGAAACCGGCGCTTTCATCCGATTCTGAACGAAGGGGGTGTTTGCATGGCAGCACAAAAACCGAAGCGTGAGAAGGGACTTTTTCTGCGCGCACAGGAGTGGCTGCAGCGCAGACACCCCCGTTTTTCGCGGAAATCCGAAGTGATTTTGCTGCCGCAGCGCGTGCGGTGCTTCGGAAAGCGGCTCCTGCTCTCGCTGCCTGCGGATTTCTACGCCGAGCAGCAGAAAAAGGGGCAGATTCTCTTTGCAGGGAGCAAATCCGGCTTGCAGATGAACGTCATGCGGCTGCCGTTCAGGCGCCCGCTGCACAGCATCTCTGCGATGGATCTGCAGCTTGCCTTCGGGCAGCTTCCCCTGCCGGACCGTCTGCCGGTGCTCAAGCGCGGCTTTCTGCGCTATTCGCCCGTGCTGACGGCATTCTGGGATGCTGCGGGACCGGAAAAAGAAAAAACCGTCCTGCACCTTGCGCAGGTGCGGGATACGGTTTTCCTCTTGTTCTTCCGGCATATCACAGCGGAGAATGAATCCGTTGTCAATGCGATTATTTATGCGATGTCGATGAACGATCTTTCGGGCACGGGGGATCAGTAACCTTTGCTGAGATCCTCGGAGAGCGAATCGTCATGCTCGATCCATTCCGCAGTCTCAATGATAAAATATGTGTTCTGATCCTGCCGGATGATGACCTTTTCGATGCCGGCATTCAGGATCAGGCGCTTGCACATCGAACACGGCTCGACGGCTCCGTCGAGCTGATTCGTTGCTGCGTCATGGCAGGCGAGATACAGCACGGAACCAAGCAGATCGGCACGGCTTGCGCTGATGATCGCATTTGCCTCGGCGTGGACGCTTCTGCAGAGCTCATAGCGCTGACCGCGCGGAACCTGCAGGCGTGCACGGTAGCAGTAATCCAGATCGCTGCAGTTCTGTCTGCCGCGCGGCGCACCGTTATAGCCGGTGGAAATAATCTCATCGTTCTTCACAACAATTGCACCGAACTTCCGCCGCAGACATGTGCTGCGCTCGGAAACCGCCTCGGCGATATCCAGATAATAGTTGATTTTATCCCTGCGGTCCATAGATCGCACCCCTTTTCATGTGATTTGCTGCACGGTCAGCCGCGCAGCTGTTTCATTATAGCAGAAAACAGGAGAAATTGCAAGGGCGTTTTCAGGCTGCCGGATCATCTGCGGCTTTCTCTGTCCCGGCTTTGCGTTCCTTGATCGACTTTGCACCGGAACGGATCAGTTTGATTCCGATGAAAACGGAGAGAAACAGCATAAACCAGTGTGCGCCTGCCCACATGCCGTACATATCGGTTTCATGATATTCTTCCGAACCGCGGCGGTAAAGGCGGAGTTCAATCGGTTTATCGTTGTATGCGGCTTCGTCTTTGCGAATGTAGGTGTATGCCTGATTGCCGATTTGATACGCATATGTGACATCATACATCTGGTTGTAGCTGACAAATCCTTCGTCATCTGTTTCCTTTTCGACTTTGCGGGCATCGGCTTTGACAAAGTCAGCATTGACTGTGATTTTGTCGCGCGCGGTCAGATATCCCAGATGTTCAATCACACCGCGGCCGAATAATGTGCCGAAGCCTGCAATGATCGCTGCACCGATGATGATAAATGCAGCATCAAGTTTGTGAGCAGCTTTTCGGCTTTCTTTTGCTGTGTTATTTGCCATGGGGATCCCGCCCTTCCTTTTTTCTCTATTATAGCAGGTGCAGACAGAATAGTCAAGAATTTTTATCGCAAGGAGTTGGAGATATGCTTGAACTGACCGATATGCAAGTCATTCGTGCGCTGACGAAGCGGCACGATTTTTCATTCTCAAAGGGACTGGGACAGAACTTCCTGATTGATCCGGAGGTCTGCCCTGCCATCGCGGAATACGGCATTCCCGCGCCGGAATGCGGTGCGCTCGAGATCGGCACGGGCTTCGGTGTCCTGACGCAGCAGCTTGCACTGAAATCGGAGCAGGTTGTCGCCGTGGAACTCGACCGCCGCCTGAAACCCGTCCTTGCGGAAACACTCGCGGAGTTTCAGAATATCCGCGTTGTCTGGCAGGATATCATGAAAGTCGATCTGCGCGAATTTATCAAAGAGCAGTTCGGGGAACGGCAGGTCGCTGTCTGCGCGAATCTCCCCTATTATATCACATCGCCGATTCTGATGCATCTGCTCGAATCCGATGTGCAGCTCAAGAGCATTACGGTCATGGTGCAGAAGGAGGCTGCGGAGCGCCTCTGCGCTGAGATCGGCAGCCGCAATGCCGGCGCAATCACGGCTGCGGTGCGGCTGCGCGGTGAGGCGGAGCAGCTCTTTGAAGTGCCGCGCGATTCCTTCTTCCCTGCGCCGAAGGTCGATTCGGCTGTTATCCGCATCACGCCCTATGAGACGCCGCTCTGCGATGCCGAGACGCTCGGAAAGGTACTGAAAACCGTCAAGGCGGGCTTTGCGCAGCGCCGCAAGACTGCGGTCAATGCGCTCTCTGCAGGTCTTGCTATGCCGAAGGAACAGGTCACAGAAGCGCTCGCTGCCTGCGGACAGAAGGAAACCGTCCGCTTTGAGCAGCTCGATATGGAGACGCTCCTGCGGCTGACAGATGCGCTTTTTGCCAAGGGAGAATGAACCGATATGCTGAAACCGGAGGAGGTCAGGGGCGTTCTGCTGCCCGATGCATATATCAAAGAACACGGCGTTTCTTATTACTCACTTGCTGATGAATATTACTACGATGAAAACGGTGTCTATCACTACGAGCGGATGTTTGATAAGCCGATGGATGAGGGCGGAAAACCGTTCACCGGTGTGGTGTTTGAGACTTTTGAAAACTCCGATCAGATCGCGTTTTATACAGAATATCAGGACGGCTATCAGTTCGGCAATCATGCCAAATTTTATGAGAACGGCGCGCTGAGATGCTATTGCCGGATAGATGAGAAGGAATATTACACATATGAGTGGCACGAGAACGGCGTTCTGAAAAAGATATTCGAGATGACTGAATGGTACAGAAAACACAAGCAGAATTACTATCGTATCAGGGAATATGATGAAAACGGCGTTCTTAGAAAGATGAAAGAAAGCAGGTTTAGAAAGCACGGACAGGATTCTTTCTGTATCCGAGAATATGATGAAAACGGCAAACTGATTCATAAGAGTTCCGGCTGAAAATGCGTATGCCATTACCGGAGCGCTTTCACGCAAATGAAGCAGGAGAAGGGCGAAGCAATCGGAAACGAGCACGGCTAACTTTGATTGATTCACGAACACATGATGAAACAAATAGACACAAAACAGACCTTTAGCAATATGGAAGCGGGCACTGCCCGCCACTGCCCGCCGCTGACAGATTGCCGACTGACGGGCGGAATTTTGACGGCAAATTGTCAAAATCCCCGAAAACATCAAAAAACCGCTTTGCGGCTGAAAAAATGCTTGACAGAATCCGCAAATTGTGGTATGATTATCTTACCTCTTTGCAGAGGCGCTTTTGTTGTGCCTGCATTCTGACGGCGTGCCTTTGTGCTTCGGCGCTGCCCACTGAGAATGTGCTCTGCCGGAAAGAGGGAGGCAAACTTTCTTCCGCAGTGTGCCCTGCGGCGCAAAATCTGCGGAAAATTTTACACAGGAGGTGCCGACAATGCGCGTGAAAATCACACTTGCTTGCACAGAGTGCAAGAACAGAAACTATGTTTCTAAGAAGAACAAGAAGAACGATCCTGACAGAATCGAAATGATGAAGCACTGCAGACATTGCAACAAGCATACGCTGCATAAGGAAACGAAGTAAGAATCCGTGCAGCGCTCTATGCAGTCCCGAAAATCAGGCTGCATAAGCAGAAAGGAACGAACCATGGCGAAGGACAAGGAGCTTGCTGTTTCCGAAAAGAAGGAAAGCAAGAAAAAGGACAAGTCCAAGAAGCAGGGCGGAATTTCCAAGTGGTTCAAGGATCTCAAACTTGAGCTCAAAAAGGTTGTCTGGCCTGACAAGAAAACGGTGGTGAACAACAGCATCGTTGTGTTCGCAGCCATGCTCGGATTCGCCGCATTCACATTCCTGCTGGATAAGGGCTTCCTTTGGCTCTTCCAGTTTGCAATCAGCGGCAAATCGTAAAGATGATGCGATCAGCGAAGCACAATTCACCGCGAAAGCGCAATGATCGAAGAAAGCAGGGAATTCGTAATGAGTGATAAAACCCCGAAACCAGAGTGGTATGTAATTCATACCTATTCCGGCTATGAGAACAAGGTTGCGCAGAGCATTGTGAAGAAGGCCGAAAATCAGCAGCTCACCGACAAGATCCTTGAGGTGCAGATTCCGACCGAACAGGTGCGCGAAATCACAGACGGCAAGGAAAAAGAGATCACAAGAAAGATCTTCCCCGGCTATGTTCTCGTGCATATGATCCACGATGATGAGGTCGCCTACCTGATCCGCAGTATCCGCGGCGTCACGGGCTTCCTCGGTGCAGATCCCAACCAGCCGATTCCGCTGACTGCCAGCGAGATCGCGGCAATGGGAGTCGATCTCGGAGAAACCGTCGAGATCAATCTCAGTATCGGAGATTCCGTCCGGATCGTCGGTACTGCAATGGACGGCTTTACCGGTGTGGTGCAGAGCATCAACATCGAGGAGGGTACCTGCGAGGTGCTCGTTTCGATGTTCGGTCAGCAGACACCGACCAGACTCAAGCTGACGGAAGTCGCGCGAGAGAACTGAAAACCGTCTCCGGATGCAGACAGCGCATCCGCAAAAACGGCGCTGTCGTGGGAGAGATATCCTGCTTTTTGGGGATATCCCGCCATACACCACATTATTTGGAGGGTAAAATACCATGGCACAAAAAGTAGTTGGCTTTATTAAGCTTCAGATCGCCGCAGGCAAGGCAACTCCTGCTCCGCCTGTCGGTCCGGCGCTCGGTCAGCACGGCGTGAACATCATGGGCTTCTGCAAGGAGTTCAATGAGCGCACAAAGAATGAGGCCGGTATGATCATTCCGGTTGTTATCACCGTTTATGCAGACCGTTCTTTCACCTTTATCACCAAGACCCCGCCTGCAGCAGTCCTCATCAAGAAGGCTTGCGGCATTGATAAGGCGTCCGGTGTTCCGAACAAGAATAAGGTTGCAACCATCACCAAAGAGCAGATCCAGCAGATCGCTGAGAAGAAGATGCCCGACCTCAACGCTGCTTCCCTCGAAGCTGCTATGAGCATGATCGCAGGCACCGCTCGCTCGATGGGCGTTGTTGTTGCTGACTGATCCGCTTGAGGGCATCTGCCCCCGTGGGAGGATTTTTCCGCCAGCCGGAAGCCTGAGATTGCTTCCGGTATACCACAGAATGATGATAAAGGAGTTTTTCATACATGAAACACGGTAAGAAGTATGTCGAGAGTGCAAAGGCACTCGATAAGGCAAAGCTTTATGAGCCGAATGAGGCTCTGGGCGCTGTTTGCCAGCTCGCAAAGGCAAAGTTCGATGAGACTGTTGAGGCTCACATCCGCCTCGGCGTTGATTCCCGTCACGCAGACCAGCAGGTCCGCGGCGCTGTTGTCCTGCCGAACGGTACCGGTAAGTCCGTTCGCGTGCTCGTCTTCTGCAAAGAGGATAAGTATGAGGCTGCTAAGGCAGCAGGCGCAGAGTACGTCGGCGGTCTGGATCTCGTTGAGAAGATCCAGAAGGAAGGCTGGATGGAGTTCGATGTCGTCATCGCTTCTCCGGACATGATGGGCGTTGTCGGTAGACTCGGTAAGGTTCTCGGTCCGCGCGGCCTGATGCCGAACCCGAAGGCCGGTACGGTTTCTCCTGACGTCGCAAAGGCTGTTCAGGAGGCAAAGGCCGGTAAGATCGAGTACAGACTCGATAAGTCCAACATCATCCACTGCCCGATCGGTAAGGTTTCCTTCGGCGCTGAGAAGCTCGAGGAGAACTTCAATACCCTGCTCGAGGCAGTCGTGAAGGCGAAGCCGGCAGCCGCAAAGGGTACCTACCTGCGCTCTGTTACCGTCGCTTCTACTATGGGCGTCGGTGTTCCGGTTCTCACCACGAAGTTTGGTGTGTAATCTTTGATTCCATGCAGCGGAGAGAACGGCTCTTGCCGTTTCTCTCTGATCTGCTGCGAATTCTCGCAAACCACTTGACAAATCGCTCGATTTGTGCTATAATATCTAAGTTGCTATGAGAAATTAGCTCAGTTGGCAGAGCATCTCCCTTTTAAGGAGAGGGTCGAGGGTTCGAACCCCTCATTTCTCACTCATGAATATTTCGTAAATACGCTGTTTTCCTGTATCGGGAGAACAGCGTATTTTATTGCCAAAGGGGCTTTGGACACTATTTGGACACTACGGAGAAATTTGGACACCAAGCTGCGCGCTTTTTGAGCGAACAACGAGACGGATTTTCGGAGTTTTATGGAATTTCTTGCGAAAATGGCGTTTGTTGAAAACAGAGAATTTTGATGCAGATTTTTAGGTATAATGCTAATTTCAATATCACTTGTTTTTGAATGCAAATTATGGTATAATAAAGCATAATGGGGTCGTAAGTAGAATTATCACAGCGTCAATTCCAGACCGCTTTTCTTATAATCGCAATAGCATTTCTGCCTACCTAAATGGTAGAGATGTCATGAATCTATCTGTATTGAATAGATGAAATCTAATCAATAGGATATGCATTCTTTGCTCTATTCTAGATAGGAACGAGGCTATAGATTTATGCGTTTCTTAGGCAATAAAGAATCCATATTGAACGATATCGAATCTCTTTTGAGAGACAAAGGTTTGCTTGATCAGCAGTTAGTTTTTTTTGATGCATTTACTGGGTCAGGATCTGTTGCGGATTTTTTTAAACGCTATTTCAGTCTGATTATCAATGACAACCTTACTTGGTCGGTCTTATATTCCCGAGGACGAATCTGTGCTCCAAAATGCAGATTTGACAAACTGGGTTTTGACCCATTTGACTTTTTCAACAGTATTAACACTATTAAACAAGGGTTTATTTATAATACATATGCCCCTACCTCAACCAATAGAATGTATTTCACACCGGAGAATGCAGGGCGAATTGATTACTTTAGGTACCAGATAGAGCAATGGAAAGAACAAGGACTACTATCTTACAATGAGTATTGTTACTTAATGGCAAGTCTCATCGAATCAGTTTCAAGCGTATCAAATACAGCTGGCGTTTATGGTGCATTCCTGAAAAAATGGGATGCGAGGGCCTTGAAACCAATTGAATTCATGAAAGTCCCCTCTGTTGATGGAGAAGTTCATGCTATATCACAATTCAACGATAAACTAGAGAACATCATTGAGAATGTGAATTGTGACATTCTCTATCTCGATCCTCCTTATACACAGAATCAATATGGGACTCAATATCATTTACTTGAAACACTAGTCCTGAACGATAATCCTTCTGTAAGTCCTATAACGGGATCGCGCAGCACCACACCGATGCGTTCTGATTGGTCAAAGG
This sequence comes from Oscillospiraceae bacterium, assembly GCA_017523995.1. The sequence goes on from JAFWUX010000056.1 coordinate 15,751, forward strand.
AATACAAGGCGCATATTCTCTTTGAACGTATTGTTGCAAAGACAAAAGCACGATACATCATCTTGAGCTATAATAATGATGGCTTTATGTCCAAGACATACATTGAATCAGTATTGAAGCGTTATGGTAAGGTTGAGACATATGCATGTCGGAAAATCTCCTATAAAAAATATCAAAACTGGAAATCTCAGAATGAGAAGCCGCATTTTGAGTATTTGTATTTTATAGAGAAAAAAGAGCCGGATCAAATTGTATTCGAATCGCCATTGAACTATATAGGTAGTAAAGCTAAAGTTGTTTTAGATATAAAACAGAATATTCCAGGGGGATGCTCAACTTTCGTGGATGCATTTGCAGGCGGATTCAATGTTGGTATCAATATCGGTTTTAATCGTATCATATTTAACGATATTAACCGATTTGTAATGGAGCTGGTAAGGTCGTTTTCTGAATTTGATACTTATCAATATCTTTTATATATTAGAAAGATTACCAATAGATTTGGGCTAGAAAAAGCAAATAGTGATGCATATATTGCGGCTCGAAACTATTACAATTCATTGCCTGAAGATAAACGAGACCCTAGATTGTTGTTTACAATTATTCTATATGGTTTTCAGCAACAAATCCGATTCAACAGCAACCACGAATTTAATAATCCAGTAGGAATGCGATGGTTTAATGATAAAGTTCTGGAGAAAATGATCTCGTTTTCTCGAGCTATTAAAGAAAGAAATATAGTGTTTATCTGTGAAAACTATACCGAACTAGAAAATAGTCTTAATGAAGAGTCATTCGTTTATATGGATCCTCCCTACATGCTTACTACAGGTTCATATAATGATGGCAAGAGAGGATTCAAAGGCTGGAATAGCACGTTAGAAAGTGAATTATTCCTGTTTGCCGATCGTCTTAATGATAGAAATATTCATTTTATGCTTTCGTACGTTATTGAACACAAAGGAAAAACCAATGAAAAACTTCTTACTTGGGTCAAGAAGAATGGATACCGTATTATTGAATTAGGCGATATTATAGGCATTTCTGGTAGCAGAAGAAAAGAGGTGTTAATTGTAAATTATGGAACACAGAACAATACCACACTTTGTGGTGAAGAAGAATCTACAAAAATCTAGGAACACTGGCATTTACTTTAGTGATATCTTGAGCGATCCTGTTCTTAAAGATGTTTGCATTAGGATTACCGGTCTGGAACACTATACTGTCGATTTTGTGGAAAACGATTACGAAGATGAATTTCTTGAAAAGACTTATAATAAAGGAAGACTAGCAATTCTGCAATATCAGGACACGGCACATTATATTTCATTTTCTGAATCATCTGTAAAAGGTCGAAATTCCAGCGTTCAGAGTGTTCCAACAGCGTTCAATTTGTTTTTCAGCAATCCATATCCAAATAAGAAGCTTCATTTTTATTTTCTTAATGTGCAGGCAGGAAACCTCGAGACAGATTATCTTTTATTGATGTATAGGCTAATGAGTACTATCGGGTTTAACTTCCTGAATGCTGATGTTGCTCTCCGTCAAAGAATACTTGCTTTTTCTTCGATTGAGGACATTATTTTCAATCGGCGTAATAATTCTGAAAAAAACCAAAGTAACAACTCAACTTATATTACTAAAAGCGGAGTAGATACTATAGATATTTATGGAAAGGTTTATGGAGCAAATAAGTATGAATCCAGCATGATGTGTTATGCACTTTCTGTGTTGCATCATGAGAGCCAAGAAATAACTTTGTATGAAGTTATTGAAAAAGACCTAACAGAGCTTCCAGAGAGCAGCCGAAAGATTATTGATCAGATGGGTGTCATTCGAATAGTACCCACAGATATGACATTAGAGAAAAAACTCTTCGAGGAAAATGATAGCTTACGTTCACCGCGATACATTTATAATCTCCTTGATCGTATAGGGCCGAAAAGATGCGTGCTTTGTGAATGTGGAATACCCGAATTAATACAAGGTGCCCATGTTTGGCCTGTTGCTCAAATCAAAAAAGAGGCTGGAATGCCATTTGATAAAAAACTTGAGTGCGCAATAGACGGGAATAATGGATTATGGCTTTGCGAAAACCATCATAAGCTTTTTGATGAGAATATTATAAGAATAAAAGAAAACGGCATAATTCATTACAAAGATGGCATCTTGCCTGAGCATTCTAGTTTTATTACTAAAATCACAACGATTCCAGAACTGCCAAAGAGTATTATGACTGATAAATTTTTAGAGTATCTATGGCGTAGAAATAGAGCAATTTGATAATGTATGTTGAAACGGGAACCGACACGCAGCCGGTTCCCGTTTCGTTATACCCTTTTGTTGTTGGAGCTCATTTCCTCCGCGAAGACATCCGCGGCGGTTCCTGCGGGGCATCGGCATCGGTCTGGCCGTTCGGGACAGCACCACTTTCCGCTTTTCGCCGCTGATCCTCCTGCCGTTCCAGCACTTGCAGGAAAGAGCCGCCAAGCACCTGCTCTGCCGTCGTCAGATAACCGACCGCTTCGCGCAGTTCCGCTTCTGCCTGCCGCAGATTGTCAGTCACATTCTGCCGGTATGATTTGGCTTTTTCAATCCGTTGCTCCGATTCCCGCCAGTTGCCCGCGTTAAGATACGACTCCTTCCTGAGCAATTCGCGTGCCTCTTCTGGCGTGAAACGGGCGGATTGCTTGTCGTAAAACACAATCTGCGCACACTCCACCAAATCCTCATGATGCCGCACATAGCAGTCGAGTTCTTCCAGGCGCTCAGTCAGTTCGTTGACCTTCTGCTGCTTCTTTTCTGCATCCCGCCGCATCGAATCGAGTGTCGCGCCCTGATTAATTTTCACATTCAGCGCGGTCAGTCTGTCCAACTCGGCATCATTCTGCCATGACAGAATGCCTTTGGGGTTCTTCTTGCGAACGGGGAAGTGCCCGTCTGAAAAAAGAATTGTGTAGCGCCGCATCATTTCGAGGACGCGGAGGTTCGGTGCGTGCATATCTCTTGCCGCCTGAATCATCCGTGCAAGATTTTGCTCATAGGCTGCCTTGATTTCCAGCCGGTTCCGCAGCACATCTTCACTGTAAGCGCTGCCGAGCGATTT
>JAFWUX010000057.1 GCA_017523995.1 Oscillospiraceae bacterium
CCATGTGACGCTTCCGCCTTTGATCTTTACGGTCTTGCTAATGAAGTCGGCATTTCCCGTGGTATTGATGTAATCTCCCGAACGGTATACTGTTTTTCCGTCAGCGCTTTCCATTTCCGCATTGATATGTGTGATCTCAAAGAGCCTGTTGTAGCCCGTGTTTGAGGGGATCAGCCCGATCCGGATGCAGCCTTCCCACAGTCCCATATACAGCGCAAGATAGATCTCCTGAATATTGTAGAGGCTGATTCCAAGTATATGCGGTGAGCTTCCGCCGCAGATATAGTAAACGATGACCAGCACCAAAGCAGCCGCTGCCGGAATGATCGGGATATACCATTTTCTGCGGCACTGCGACAGCTTGCACTTTTTGATGAGCAGAAGGAACGAACCAAGCGTAACAGCGAATGCCCATACAAATATGACATAGTAGAGCCAGTAAAAACTGATATGATCACTGTTGTCAGATGCTTTGGTGAATGAAAGTACAAAATGGTGGATGTCGTTTGTCAGAACGCTGAGCATCAGAAGTCCTGTTACGCCCCAAAACAGTTTTATGTATAAGGGCATATCAACCTGTTCATCACGGCTGACATATTCTGCGGCGCTCAGCGAAAGCATGGGCAAAGCAATAAACGAAATATAGAACAAGTAATACGTATAGCGGTCAGCAAGAGCGAAATGCAGAAACAGCATCCACCGGCAGATCCGGACGATAAACAGCATCAGCAGAGATACAGCGATCGCAACAATATGCCGCCGGATCCGCTTATGAACGATTCGCTGTGCAACAGATGCACCCCACGCAATGATGATAAAGCTGTACAAGAAAGATGATGGGATGTGAATACACGGCGGCACCCACGAAAACTGAGATACGATATTTACAATGAACGAGATGAAATACGCTGCGGCAAGTGCGGCAAAGTAATCCCGTTCCGTCTTTGCAATATGAAGCAATGCGCCTGCCTCCTCCGGACTTTTGTTCCATTATAGCATAACTCAGCAACGTTTTCAAGGTCTATGCAAAGATAGATCACTTGATCAGGAAAAAATGAAGCCCGCTCCGGTCATGATAACGGAACAGGCTTGTGCGGAAACAGGATTCTGCGCAAGGGGAGCGACAACCGCACGGGAAAGCAAATCCGGATTTTACAGAGGAGCAGTCGCATATTGCGGAACTGTATGCACAACTCAGTGAAAAAAATAAAGGCAGACTGGAATACTATCTGGAAGAATTACTGGAAAAGCAGACAGATGAACTTGCCCGAAGAAAAGGTGCGGGATAAAAATGACTCATCGCTCGAATATGCAATAGGTGACAAAACCGTTCTGAAGTTGCGGCAGCACAACCATCATTTAGGCGCCGCAGTCTGATGAGTTCAGTATTCCGGCTGCACTTACGCCATTTTCATGTGAGCAACAGCACGGAGACTGCGCACAGGGGAGATTTTTCAGTCTTCAAAGCGGAAAAGCTTTGCGGCAATGCGATAGATCACCGCGGAAATCACGATGCCGCCGATCACAACAACCGGCAGCGCCCAGTTCGGGCTGTACTGCATCAGTGTCTCCGCATATCCCGCGGGCATTTCCTCGACGGCGCATTCGTAGGTGTAATCGCGGTTGAACCAGATCTGCCCGTAGTAGCCGAAGGTCGAGAAGGACATGATCACACTCGCAATCAGATTGCCCGGCGATTTGTATCGGCACACGGCACGCACAATCTCTGCAAGTACCGCAATCACAAGGATCGGGATGCAGTGCCAGAGGTTCGCATCCCTGATGAGGAAGAATGTCAGGATCATGCCGAGCCCGAGGCATGCAGCGACGCCCGGCGCCTTGATGCGGTCGAACGCCTTGCCCGCAACACCCGTGACGAGAATCGCTGCGGTGATCTGATACAGCACGAACATCAGCCCGTGAACCGAACCGAGCACGCAGACAATCACCGTCGTGATAACGTACAGCAGCATGTAAAGCAGCAGCCAAAGCGCATTCTTTTTACTCCATGTGTTCATATGCGTTCCTCATTTCTTAGCAATGACCGTAATCCACGGTTTTTCGGAATGGTGATCGGTTTTCACAGCGGAGAATCCGGCTGCGGTCAGGGCTGCGGTAATCTCCTCCGGCGTATAGCACTTCATGCCGTCGATGATCTTCTCGAACTGCAGGCTCGCTTTGTCCGTGCCGTCCGATTCGTTGACGATCATGAAAACACCGCCCGGCTTCAGGATGCCCGCCACCTGTGCAAAGCATTTTGCAAGATCCGGCCAGAAATAGATTGTCTCAAAGGCTGTCGCAAGATCAAATGTCTGTTTCGACAGTGTCAGTGCAGAGACATCGCCCTGCTGCACAGTGCATCTGCCTGCGCGGATCATCTCCGCATTGTATTCCTTTGCCATCTCGACGGAAAGCGGCGAATAGTCAATCGCCGTGACCTTTGCCGCCGGATATTTCTCGAGCAGCGCACCGGCATTCCGTCCGCCGCCGCAGCCGAGCTCCGCGATCTGCGCAGGCGAAAGCCCCCTGAGATGCGAGATGCCCCAGTCCGCCATTTTCGCGTGGCCGCTGTTCATGCCGTTCAGCATCATTTTGCCGAGCACGCCCTCCGGCTTTCGCGTCTGACTCACATAATTCTTAAACAGCCCCATCATGCGCCTCCCTGCCGGTTATGCAGCCGGCTTTTCTTCTTCTGCTTCCTCCGCTTCGGCATCCTCGCCGCCCTGATCGGAGCTCTCATACATTTTGTCGGTCTTGCCGATCTCGTCTGTCAGTGCATTGCCGTCGAGTGTGACATGCGCCTCGCAGCTTTCAATCACGCTGTGTTCCGCTCTGCCCGCGACTGCGCCCGGTGTCACTGCGCCGACGATCTCGCCGTTCACTGTGCAGTCCACGATCTTGAACGCGGTTTCCTCGCCGTAGTAGTAGAGTCCTGTGCCGATCAGTCCGCCGACATGCGTTGCGCCGGGGACATTCATCTTTACGGTTACACTGCAGTTTTTGATGATGCCCGGATATTCATGTGTCTCGACACCCTCAGTCGCCAGTGCGATATCGCCGACCGAATGCGTGCCGCTGTAGCCGCAGAGTCCGCCGATTGCGTGACCGCCTTTTGCTGTGGTGATCTCGACATCCGCGGTGCAGTCGGTGACGGAATCCATCATCTCAAGGCAGCCCGCAATGCCGCCCAGACCGACCGGCTCATTGCCCACTGCGATAATCTTGCCCTTTGCCGTGCAGTTTTCCATTGTGCCGCCGAAGCTGCCGCCGATGATCAGACCGCCGCACTCCGCAACGTCGCACTGCACGATTCTGCCGTCGGAGAAATCGTTGTCGCCGAGCACGCGGATGGTTGTGCCGTCCACTTTGCAGTTGTAGACATGCTTCGTCGAGCCGCCCGTGATGCCGCCCGTTGCATTGACGCCCGCGACCTCATTCTCGCCGGTCAGTGTAACATCGTGGATTTCGCCCATGTTGTAGCCGACAACCGCGCCGATTGCCATCGAGTATGTATCTGTACAGTGAATCTGAATGTTCTCCGCGGTCAGATTCTTCACCTCTCCGAGGTTCATGCCGATGATGCCTGCGCCGCAGATCGGCGTGTTGCTGTCGAAGGTGACATTGGAGATTGTGTATCCCTGACCGTCGAACACACCCTGAAACATGCAGGAATAATCGCTCATATCGTCCAGATTCATCGTGCCGATCGGGGTCCACTCCACGCCGGCGCAGTCGATATCCGCGGTCAGCAGGACGGTCTTGCCTGCCGCGCCGCCGATCGAGCCATCCGTGACGCTCTGTGCAAATGCGACCAGCTCCTCTGCTGTCCCGATCTCGATGGTATCGGATTCTGCCTCGGATTCAGATGCGGATTCTTCGGAAGATTCCGCGCTTGTTTCCGCCTCTGTCTCAACCGCAGAGGTTTCCGCGGATGATGCAGAATCCGCAGTGCTGCTTGTCTCGCCGCATGCACAAAGGGCAATGCCCGATGTCAGCGCAAGTGTCAGTGCCAGTAATTTCTTCATGAAAGTTCCTCCTAAAGATGCTCTATATCAATTAGCCATAGCTAACCAATATGCAAAAGAGATGCCCGTTTTCACGGGCGCAGTAATTGATCCCAGCCGCAGGCAAAAAAGTTCTGCAGCTGCACAAAATAGGTCATGGCTTCATCTTTTGGCATATTATGCCGGATGAACTCGAAAAATCCGTGGATGAACGAGCTGCAGAGCAGGTGTATGAGCTGCGGTGCCGCCCTGCCGGAACGGATCACATCATTTCCGGTGTGCGCGATATACAGCAGCGTATAGTGCTCCTCAATCTCGACGAGCTCATCGACATAATGTGCATATCCCGTGCCCTCGCTGCAGCAGATCAGCAGCCTGAACGCATCCAGATTGTCATACATATAGTCAATGATCGTGCGGATATACCGCCGGTACACCGCATCGAAATCCTCGTCATGAAACAGCTGCTTCTGCTCGTCAACCGGCTTTTCATGATAGCTTGCCATAAAATCCCGGAACATTCTTTTCAGCGTTTCCGCCTGTTCCGAGACAAGCACCGCAAAGAGCCCTTCCTTATCCCCGTACCGCGTATAGACGGCGCGCGGCGAGGTGCCGGCATTTTCCGCGATCGTCCGCAGAGAGGCGCCGGTAAAGCCGTTTGCAAGGAACTCCTGCATCGCGCACGCGGTCAGTTTTTCTGTCACACCCGGAGTACGATTCGCCATTTGATTTCTCCAATCTGAAACAGTGTTGCACAACAACGTTTCAAATAATAGCACAAAGGAAACAGATTGTCAATTGTTTCCGCAAACTTTTGTGATCCTGCACATAAAATCGCGTATCGCGATGCAAAATTCTGCACGCAGTCCCCTGCTATTTACCGGAGCTGCTCGCAGAACGCCTTGATCTTCCGGTCATTTTCCGGATCGGGCTTCGTCTTCGGATCGAGCAGCACAAGCTCCGCTTCGAGCGCCTCAATGCCGAGCTCGCCTTTCAGCTTGATGAACGCCTTATCCGCGCCGCCTGCCGTCTGACATGCCACCGCGGCGATCTTTTTGCCGCTCAGATTGTTTTCGCGGATGAATGTCCGCAGCGGCGGTGCGATTGTGCTCGCCCAGACCGGAAATCCGAAGATGATGCGGTCATAGGCAGCGGCATCGAAGGTATAGGGCTGCAGTTTCGGTGTCTCGGACATCACGGCGCTTTTGCCGCCCCAGACCAGCTTGCTGACCTTGCCCGTCGGATAGGCTTTGACCGGAATCAGCGGCAGCACATCTGCGCCGAGCTGCGCTGCAATTGCGTCCGCCGCATAGGCGGTGTTGCCCTCGAGCGAATAATATACGATAATGGTTTTCATATGTGATTCTCCTTCTGCCGGTGCACCGGCGGTTGTTAGACGGATTTTCCCTCTGCCGCCGCCCGCACAATCTGCGCGGTATTCCAGTTTTTGCGCGGACTTGCGTTGATTGCTGCAATACTCAAAATCCACCTCATTCAGCATACATCTGCATGTATGCGTGTCATACACCTATTCTACCATAAGTTTGAGAAAAAAGCAATGCCAAAAGCGCAGACACCGGAATGCCTGCGCTTTTGAAACAAAGATTTAATTGAGACAGATCATCGAGAAATCGGAGATTGTGTATGTTCCGACGCCCTTATCCAGACCGATCAGGAATTTGACATTCGGATCCGACTGCGTCATGGTGACGGTATCGGTGATCGTCTGCGCATTCGGCGTGAATGTGTGATCCTGATAGTAGTAGCTCTTGTATTCGCCGGTGCCCTGCTGGAACATCGAATAGGTATTGATGTTCTGGCTGGTCCTGATCTTATAGGTCATGCGGTAGGTCTTGCCTGCCTGCAGCGAGACCGTGCTGCTGCTGACCTGCGCATACTGACCGGTGCGTGTGACATTGACCGTGACGCTGCCGTCATCGTTGTATTCGATCGAACCGGCGCCGTCATTCATCCAGATGCTCCAGCCGAACTGGTCGATCATATTCGGATCATCCTGCCAGTTATCCGGAATGCCGCAGAGCAGGTTCAGATGATGCAGTGCATATCTGCCGCGGTTCTGATAGAAATTGCGCAGAATCTTGACATTGCTGTTAAAGCTTGCGCCGATGTTGAATCTGCGGTAGGTATCGTTTGTCGCATCCTTGAGCGCCGCCGCGAATTCGTCGATCTTTGCGGAGACCGCTGCGGAATCAAAATTCTCCTTTGCAATCGTCTGATAGCGCGTCCGGAACTGTGTTTTGAAATCAGAGTTCTGCATCAGTTTGAAGAACAGCGAACCCATGCTGGTCATCTCGCCGGAGCGGTCCATATCCTTGAAATAATCGCGCCTTGCCGCGCACTGCCCGTCATAGCCGGAGGAATACTCCGTATCAAAGAGCAGGAACCGCCATTTGCCGTCTGCGTATGCGTTGGCAGCATCCGTTTCATCCGCGCGCCAGATCATCCAGTTATTGTTGTTGATCATGCAGTCCCAGTTGACGATATAGCTTTCAAATGCGACAAAATCAATGAAGCCGTCAATGTCGATTGTATCGCAGACGCGCTTGTAGTTTGCCGCATTGCCCATATCCGCGGACATTGCCCAGCTCCAGAACTGCCGATAGCTCTGGTATGTGGATTCGAGACCGGAATACTCCTTGCCGTTTTTGATCGTGGTGACATTATCCGCATCGACATGATAATGCGATTCGATATAGTTCTCGTCGAGCTTTTCCTGCATGGTGTATGCGCCCCAGAATTCGCCGTCGAGGAACACGATGTAATCCTGCTTTGCCTGTCTGCCGAGTGCCAGACCCTCTGCAAGCGACTGGTTCAGATCATCACGGAACCGGCAGTTGTCATAGCCGTTGCCGCCGTTGCGGATCGTGACCTTTTTGTATTCCTTGATCTTGGTGCCGTCGGTATCGCGCGCACCGCCCTCAAAGAAATCGTGCTGCATCTTGTTCGAGCCGTATTCGCGCCGTGCATAGAAGGTCATGCTCTTTTGCGGGAAGGCGGTGGACCAGTTGCCGGAGATGCGCACACCGACATCCTCTGTATACTTGAGCTTGCCCTGCTCGAACACCTGAATATTGCAGGGGCGCTCCCACTCTTTGCCTTCCATATTGTAGTTTGTGGGATTGTCGCAGCTGCCGAGATCGAGATTCGGATCAAAGCTGCCGCTGTGTTTCCACCGGTCATACTGATTGCCGATGACATAGATGCCGGTATCCGGATCGAAGAAGCTGCTGCTGTCGCTTGAGATCGAGAGCACCTTCATGTCTTTGTAGTAGGCAGCGGTCTTGCCGACAAAATAGCTGTTGGTCGCAACCTCGCTGAACTGACCCTTGCTGTCCTTGCAGACCGCGCGGACGATCATGCCCTTATCGACGTTGTAGTCGGGCGGTGTGTAGCCGCGCAGCGAAATTTCGCGGACTGCAGCGAGCTTGTTCTGATCGCTTGTGTTGTTCCGGATGCCGATGCTGCCCTGATACTGCTTTGCCGTTGACGATGTCCGCGGATCGGAACCGTCGAGCGTATAGAGCACGCTGCAGCCCTCTGTGCCGGAAAGCGTCAGATCAAATGCCGCATCATAGAAGCCGCCCTCCTGCGAGAAGACCGGCTTCTCCACGCGGTAGACTGTCTCCGCCTCGTCATTCGATGCCTTCGGCGTCGGTTTGAGCAGCCGGAAGCTGTCCCCGATTCTGCCGTAGGTGACATCCGCATCGAGCTCGGGCAGCGTCACGGTGTCGAGATCGCTGCCGTCCGGCGCGGTCAGATAGATGGTCTCACCGGCGGCACTGATCTTGAATGCGGCATGCAATTCGCCCGTACCCGAATCGGTATCGTCGCAGAAGATAATCAGATATTCGCCGGCGGCAAGCCTTGCGCCCTCCGGGAACTTGAATTTGTAGCGGTTCTTGTCGCCGTCCGAGACGCCGATGCCGCTGAGATCACAAGCGGAATCGCCCGCGTTGTAAAGCTCGATCCAGTCCGGCGATGAGCCGTCCGCAGCCTTGAGGGCTGTTTTGTTCGTCGAGCAGACTTCATTGATCCGCAGACCGGATGCACCCGAGCCTGCAAGGATCTGCCGTTTCAGCAGCGTCAGATCGGCAGCATTGATTCTGCCGTCGCCGTTGAGATCGCCGCCGGATGCGCTCCTGCCCTTTGTCAGCAGATAATCTGTCAGCGCACGCACATCTGCGGCATTGACCGCGCCGCTGCCGTCAATGTCACCGGCGAGCGCAGCGTCCGCGCGCAGCGCTGCACGATCTGTCATATCCAGCGTGCCGCCTGCAGCAGAACAGACCGCCGCGAACGCGCAGAGACCGGAAATCAGTTTTCTTTTCATTTCATGAACCCCCTGAAAATCATCGGATACAAACCGAAATTCCTGTATTTCTATTATAGCTTTTTGTGCACTGCCCTGCAATGTGATATCATACAGATTATATGATATATTGTGCAAATCCGGACAAGGCGGCGTTTGTGCAAATCTGACAGATTCGCTTTTGGATATTCGGCACATCGCCGAAATTCAGAAAATCCGCGATTTGATATTGACATCGTGTCAGAATTGTGCTATCATGTCTATAGTGACATCGTGTCAAAACGCAGAAAGGGGGCAATCATTTTGCCGAAAGGATCACCCGAGCTGACAGCATCCCGAAAAGAGGAGATCGTCAACGCCTGTGAATCGCTCTATCAGACGATGAGCTTCAAGGAGATCACAATCAAGGAAATCGGCGCTGTCACCTCATTTACGCGCACCTCAATCTATAACTATTTCCAGACCAAAGAGGAGATTTTCCTCGCACTGATGCAGCGCGAATACGAACGCTGGGCTGCTGAGCTGCTGTCAATCGCGGCGGAGCACGAAACGATCACCGTTCCGGATTTTGCCTCGGCGCTTGCGCACTCGCTTGAGCATCACGAGCAGCTGCTGAAGCTGCTTGCGATGAATCACTATGATATGGAGGAAAACGCCCGTCCGGAGCGCCTTGTCGAGTTCAAGTCCGCATACGGCGCATCGCTCGATGCTGCGCGCTTCTGCCTGAACAAATTTTTCCCGCAGACCGATGCAGAACGCTTTATCTTCGTGTTTTTCCCGTTTCTGTTCGGCGTCTATCCCTACACCGTCGCAACGCAGAAACAGCTCGACGCAATGGCGGATGCCGGTATTCAGTTCAAAATGCACAACATCTATGAAATCATTTATTCCTGCGTGATGCAGCTTCTGGGAGGTACAGCATGAAATACACAAAACTCGGCAATTCCGATCTGAACGTTTCCCGCATCTGCATGGGATGCATGGGCTTCGGCGATGCACAGAAAGGTCAGCACTCATGGACGCTCGATGAGGAGCATTCCCGTGAGATCATCAGGCGCGGACTCGAACTCGGCGTCAATTTCTATGATACCGCGATTGCGTATCAGTCCGGCACAAGCGAACAGTTTGTCGGCAGAGCGCTGCGCGACTTTGCAAAGCGCGATGAGGTTGTTGTCGCGACGAAATTCCTGCCGCGCACCCCTGCGGATATTGAAGCAGGCATCAGCGGGCAGGCGCATATCGAGCGGATGATCAACAAGAGCCTTGCAAATCTCGGCATGGACTATGTCGATCTCTATATCTATCACATGTGGGACTGGAACACCCCGCTTTATGATATCCTTGACGGGCTCAACCGGATTGTCAAAGCCGGAAAGGCGCGCTATATCGGCATCTCGAACTGCTATGCGTGGCAGCTCGCAAAGGCAAATGCACTTGCTGAAAAAGAGGGCTTTGCAAAATTTGTCAGCGTGCAGGGGCACTATAATCTGATCTTCCGTGAGGAGGAGCGCGAAATGGCAATGCTCTGTGCCGAGGACAACATCGCGATGACGCCCTACAGCGCACTCGCCAGCGGCAGACTCGCAAGGCTCCCCGGCGAAACATCCAAGCGCGCCGAGGAGGACAGCTATGCAAAATTCAAGTATGATGCCACAAAGGAGCAGGATGAAGTCATCATCCGGCGCGTCGCGGAGCTTGCCGAAAAGCACGGCGTCTCCATGACAGAGGTATCGCTTGCGTGGCTGCTGACAAAAGTCACGGCACCGGTTGTCGGTGCGACAAAAATGCACCATATCGAGGGCGCGGCAAAGGCGGTTGAGCTTGAACTTTCCGCCGAGGAGACCGCATATCTCGAGGAGCCCTATATCCCCCATGCGCTTGCAGGCGTCATGGCACAGAACAAGCCCGCAAACAAAGATGAAAAGCATGTCTGGTCTACAGGCAGCCAGAAGCTCTGAGAACATGCTGAATAATGTATCGCGGCGCGATGATTCATAATGGGGCTCCGCCAAAGGAACATTGTCCCTTTGGAATCCCGCTTTTAGAAAATGATTGATAAACAGTAGCGCCCGTCATTATAAATCCGCCGAAAGCACTTTAATCAACGGTTCACATAAAGGAGGTACCATATGTTTGACAAAAAACTGACTTTGGCAAACGGGATTGCAATCCCGCAGCTTGCGCTCGGGACATGGCTCATTGATGATGCCGATACCGCGGATGCCGTCAGGGCGGCGGTTTCGCTCGGATACCGCCACATTGACACCGCACAGGCGTATGCAAATGAGCGCGGCGTCGGCGAAGGCGTCCGGACATGCGGCATTGCCCGTGAGGAAATCTTCGTGACCTCAAAGGTCGCGGCAGAGCACAAGGATTACAAATCTGCGGCGGCGGGCATTGACGGAACCCTCCGCACCATGCAGCTCGATTATCTCGATATGATGATCATTCACTCACCGCAGCCGTGGAAGTTCGTCAACCAGTCCGATGACCGCTTTATCGAGGGCAACCGCGAGGCATGGCGCGCGCTCGAGGATGCATACAAGGCGGGCAAGCTCCGTGCAATCGGCATCTCGAACTTTCTGCAGGGCGACGTGGACAGCCTCTGGGAGACGGCGAAAATCAAGCCAATGGTCAATCAGGTGCTCTGCCATATCTCCAACTCGCCGCTTGACCTGATCGACTACTGCACCGCAAAGGGCATCGTCATGGAGGCATATTCCCCTGTTGCGCACGGCGAGGCAATGAAGAATCCCAAGATCGCGGAAATGGCTGCAAAATACGGCGTCAGCGTGCCGCAGCTCTGCATCCGCTATGATATCCAGCTCGGCATGATCGTTCTGCCGAAAACTGCAAATCCCGCACACATGAAATCCAATGCAGATGTGGATTTCGTGATTTCGGATGCAGACATGGAGACACTGAAAGCAATCCCGCATATCGAAAACTACGGCGAACACAGCTTCTTCCCAGTGTTCGGCGGAAAATTCTGAGGAGGTTCGTATCATGAGTGAAAAAATCGTACAGACAGCAGGCAGAGAGCAGCTCGGCGCATTTGCCCCGATGTTCGCACATCTGAATGACGATGTGCTGTTCGGCGAGGTATGGAACGAGCAGGCGATAGACGTCAAGACAAAGTGCATCATCACGGTTGTCTCGCTGATGGCATCCGGCATCACGGACAGCTCGCTTTCCTACCACCTGCAGAACGCCAAGGCACACGGCGTCACAAAGGAGGAAATCGCTGCAATCATCACGCATGCAACAATGTATGTCGGCTGGCCGAAGGGCTGGGCGGTGTTCCGGCTCGCAAAGGAGATCTGGAACGAAACTGCTCCTGCACTGACCGAAAAAGACCGCTATCAGAACACGATCTTTTTCCCGGTCGGCGAGCCGAATCCCTACGGCGCATATTTCGTCGGACAGAGCTATCTGGCACCGGTTTCAACGGAGCAGGTTTCGATCTTCAACGTCACCTTTGAGCCTGCCTGCCGCAACAACTGGCATATCCACCACGCAAAGAGCGGCGGCGGTCAGATGCTGATCTGTGTCGGCGGCAGAGGCTATTATCAGGAATGGGGCAAAGATGCCGTCGAGCTGACGCCCGGCACGGTGATCAATATCCCCGCAAATGTCAAGCACTGGCACGGTGCTGCGCCGGACAGCTGGTTCTCGCATCTGGCAATTGAAATCGCAGGTGAGGAGGCATCGACGGAATGGTGCGAGCCCGTCTCCGATGCAGACTACGGCAAGCTGAAATAACCGTTCCGCTCCGCCGGAACAGAAACGAGGTTCCGTATGAAAATTGTGATCCTGATGGGCAGCCCGAACCCGAACGGCTCCACGGCCATCCTTGTGCAGAGCTTCAAAAAGGGCGCCGAGGAGCGCGGGCACAAGGTCGAGGTCATTGATGTGTGCAGTCTGGATATTCACCCGTGTACCGGATGTATCGCCTGCGGCTACGAGGGTGACTGCGTGCAGGATGATGACAGCCGCATTGTCCGGAAGGCGCTGCTCAGCTGCGATATGGTGGTCTTTGCGACACCGCTCTACTACTACGGCATGTCGGCGCAGCTCAAGACCGTCATCGACCGTTTCTGTGCCTACAACAGCAGCCTGAACCGCAGGCATCTGAAATCCGCGCTGCTGACCGTCGCATGGAACGCCGACGACTGGACGTTCGAGGCGCTCGAAGCGCACTATAAAACGCTGGTGCGCTATATTCATCTGACGGATATGGGCATGGTGCTCGGATACGGCTGCGGCACGCCGAATATGACGAAATCCGGCAGCTTTCCCGAGCGTGCGTATCAGCTCGGCAGATCGCTGTGAGTGCCCGCTTTTCATATGCATAATAGAAGCCGCTCCAATCAGACAATACATCTGACCGGAGCGGCTTTATCTATCCGCGAATCTCAAACGGAATATGGGAATTGCATCCCCAATGCCGATCCGTTATCTCCGCTCATTCGGACCGGGGACAATCGTCAGACCGGAACCGCCCTGCGGACGCGGGCCGGAAGGTCCTGCGCCGCCCTGCGGGGGCGTCTGGCGCTGGATTGCCTGACGTTCCGTCTGCTTGCCGACGAACTGGTCATTCCGGATCTGCAGCTTCAGGCTGCCGGGGTTCACATAATCCGAAGCCTCATGCTTCTGCACAACAGAGTGAAGCTGTGAGAGCAGGCTTGCCAGCACAATGCCGCCGACAACCAGCCCGATGATCAGCGGGATCAGAAATTGCATATTCACAGCCTCCTTTTACTGCAGCATCATGCCGATCAGGTAACTGATGACCGTCACGGCGGCGGTTACGGCGAGGAAGATGCCCCACGCCTTACCTTTATCCGAGGGCAGATTGCCGACAAATTTGCCGCTCTGCCCGTTCATCGCAAAGGTATACTTCTGCCCGTTCCATGAGGTGTTGAGCAGCCATACCGGATACAGCGCATATTTCGTCTGACCGTTGCGGAGCTGGATGCTGCTGCCCGCAGTCTCGACGGAATCATAACCCTGCACGGTCTTGCGGAACTCATTGATTGTGCTCTGCCGGATGCGCTCGTTTGCGCGCTCGACGCTCTTTTCCGCATCGACATCGTAGCGGTCGGCAAGATAGCCGGAGAGGAACGCCGTCTGGAACGGAACCGCCTGTTTGAAATCAAACGGCTCGAGCGACTCCATCATGGTATCATCCATCTTCTCGGAGCCGTCCACAGGGACATTCGAAAATGAGATGCCGCCCTGTCTGCGGACATGGAAATTGCTCGTTTCCACATACTGGAAATTCTGGTCGCTCCAGCGGCGGATCTTCTTTGCACGGTAGCGGATATCCGCATCGACCTCCGCATCAAACAGCCACACGGGGACATAAACGCCCTTGATCTCGTCAATGTGATTCTGGCTCTTAAAGACCTTCGGGAGCAGCGGCTTGCCCTCCATATGCTTGAGCAGTGCCGCCTTTGCCGCCTCTTTGTCGAGCTTGAACGGAATCACGAGATCCGGCTTGAGATCGCCGGAGAACTGTCCGGTCATAATAACCGGATTGTCGCAGTACGGGCATTTGGACGCAGCCGTAGTCTCATCGGCGACCACCTCGCCGCCGCAGGACTGGCATTTGTAGATGCGCAGACCCTCTGCTTCGCCCTGCTCCCAGTCGCTGCCTGCTTCGGATTCCCAGTTCATCTCGGATTCCGGCAGCGCCTCGTTGAGCTGTTCATCGGTCGCCTGCAGAGTTGCAAGATCGAATTCCGAGAGACAATAAGGGCATTTCATCTGCTGCGAATTGCTGTCAAACTCGATTTTTGCACCGCAGCTCGGGCATTTGTATTCGATCAAATCAGCCATTGGTTGATTCCTCATTTCTATACAGATAAAACCGGGCAGGATTGACTCCCGCCCGGCTTTTCAGAACCAGATTACTGTGCGTCGCTCTCGTCAAAGATATCGCCGCACTCCGGGCAGAACTTCGGCGGATTCATCGGGTCCTCCGGTGTCCAGCCGCACTTGTCGCACTTATAGAGCGGTGCGCCTGCCGGCTTCTTGCTGCCGCAGTTCTGGCAGAATTTGCCGGTGTTGACCGTTCCGCAGGAGCAGGTCCAGCCCTCTGCCGGTGCAGGCTGCGGAGAACCGCAGTTCTGGCAGAACTTGCCGGTGTTTGCGGTGCCGCAGGAGCAGGTCCATGTATTCGCTGCCGGTGCTGCTGCCGGAGCAGGCGCCGGTGCCGGTGCCGCTGCCTGCTGCTGCTGTCCCATTGCAAAGAGCTGACCGGGATTGAAACCGCCGCCCATGCCCTGTGCCATGCCCATGCCCATGAAGGCATTGACAGCGCCGCTGGTATTCTTTGCAGCATCCTGCACTGCCTGAGACTGTGCCGTGACAAGCGAAGCAGCTGCCATATTCGGATCACGGTTGATGGCTGCACGCTGTGCCTGCTTGATCATATCCTCGTCTTCCTTCGGAATGGTGACGGAGTTGATCGTGATGTTGGTCAGCGTAATGCCGCGCTCTGCGAGCCACTGATCCTTCAGTGCCTCGTTCATTGCGTCACGCAGCTCATTGGTATGACCGGGCAGTGCGCTGTAGCGGATGCCCAGCTCGGAGATCTTTGCGAAAGCCGGCTGCAGTGCAGTCAGGAACTCGCTTCTCATCATATCGAGCAGGTTGTTGTCGGTGATGCGGAACACATCATGCGAGTTGCCTGCGACCTTGCAGTAGAACAGGATCGGGTCGGTGATCGTGAACTGATACATACCGTTGCAGCGGACGGAAACATCAATATCAAGACCGATGTTGTTATCCACGACACGGAACGGAATCGGATTCTGGGTGCCGAACTTGTTGCCCATGATATCCTTGGTGTTGAAGTAGTAGACACGCTGATCCTTGCCGGTATCGCCGCCCATTGCGAAACGTCTGCCGAAGGTCTTGAAGCTCTCGATGATGCCCTTTCCGAGCTTGCCGGAGAAGATGCTCGGCTCTGTACCGATATCATACTTATATTCGCCGGGCTCTGCGCAGATCTCCATGATTCTGCCCTGCTCGACGATGATCATGCACTGACCGTCAGCAACAGCAACGATACTTCCGTTTGTGATGATGTTGTCATCGCCCTTGTTGTTGCCCTTTGTCCGCTTGTGACCTTTTGCCATCAGTACGTCTGCCGGAAGCGACTCGCAGTAAAAATATTCAAGCCACTGATCCTTCAGTGTGCTGCTTCCTGCCTGCAATGCAGCTGCAATCAATCCCATAGTAATTACTCCTTTCACATGGCGGAACGCTGTCCGCGCTGCTGTTACGAAATCTATCAGACAGTCAAAAGATAAATTTCTATTTCATTATACCATTTTTCGCCGGAATTTGCAATGATATTATTGCAAAAAGAACGGAAACAATCTGCACAAAATTTCATTGTTGACATTAGGCAACATCCACAATCAAAATGATAGGCTATCTATCAGGAATTGGCATCCATCTTGTGCATATGTGCATCGTATTCCTCATAAAAACGCCATGTTATTTGTGACAGCCAATCAGAAATAACATGGCGTAACAGACTGCATCAGCGCTCCTGTATTTCGTGCAGATTATTTTTCGCGTTCAAGGCGGAACTCGACCGAGCGCTTGAGATAGCCGAGATATTCCGCATCGCGGCACATTGCCTTGCCGATATCATCGGAGAGCTTTGCAACCGGTCTGCCGTTGACATACTGCAGCTTGATGACGATGTTCAGCGCCTTTTCCTCGGTATCATTCGAGCAGAAGGTACCGATGCCGAAGGAGACCTTCGTCTTGTCGCAGAAGTAGTCATAGAGCTTCTGTGCACGGTCGAAATCAAGGCTGTCGCTGAACAGCAGCAGCTTTGTCTTCGGATCGACGCCGAATTTCTTATAGTGCGCGATCATCTTCTCGCCCCATGCATAGGGGTCACCGCTGTCATGGCGCACGCCGGTGTAATTGTTGACCATCGAGCGGTTGAAATCGAGCAGGAACAGATCGGTTGTGATCGTGTCGGTCAGCGCGGTGCCGTTGTCGCCGTCATATTCCGCATACCAGTCCTTCATTGCGTAGTGGTTCGTGTATGCGAGCGGGATCGAATCAATGCCCTGATACATCTGCACGAACTCATGCGCATAGGTGCCGATCGGCGTGACATTGTACTTCATTGCGAGATAGACATTCGATGTGCCGACGCAGTTTTTCGTCTCGGTGACGAAGCGCCTGACCACAACATCCTCCCACTCGCGGGAGAGTCTTCTGCGGCAGCCGAACTCCGCAAACTTGAATGTATAGGTGCCGTCATTCATCGCCTTGATCTTTGCATCGAGGCGCTCCTCTGCGGATTTGCGCAGGCGGTCATAATCGAACTGCATGCGGAAGTAAACCTCATTGACGATTTCCAGCAGGTAAATCTCAAACTGCATTGCGGAGAACAGCGGGCCGTCCACAACGATCTGCAGCTCACCGTTTTCATCGAGCTTTGCGGTCACGTAATCGCGGATCGGGTGCCACAGGCGCAGGAATTCGACGTAATCCTTTTTGATGAAGCGGATCGTGCGCAGATAATCCAGCTCCTCTTTTGTAAAGCGGAGCGAGCAGAGGTGGTCGATCTGCTCGTTGATCTCCTGCACCATCTCCGGCGTAAAGACAACGCCCTTTGTGCGGCACTTGAAATAATACTGTCCGCAGAGATCGGTGTGCTTGTGGAAGATGACCTGATCCATATTGAACTTGTACAGGTCGGTATCCAGCAGGGAAATGACAATCGGTTCGAGTTTCATAATTACTGTCCTTTCTGTTTTGAATTGAGATATCTTAGCCGCTGCAATCCGGATTCTGACGCGCAAGGCGTTTTTTCAGCTTGCGCTTTTTGCGTTTGGAAAGCGGCTTTTTTGAAAAGAGTTCAGGATGCTCGCGCTTATGCTGCTCATATTGCGCTGCTGCTTCGCGGCGGCGAGCCTCCTCCTCTGCTTTCAGCGCACTGTAATAGGCATACATCGCATTGAGATCGCGGCTGAATCGTTCCGCGTCCTCTTTGCTGATCGTCTGATCCCAGAGCGGCGGACTGCCTTCAAAGCGGGCAGGTTCGCGATAGGTGACAATCGCATAGCGGTCATCGTGAATCTGCTGCGTGCGTTTGAGAATCAGGAAATCGGGGAATATTGTCATCGGCTGAAAGCCCTTGTAATCCTTCTGAATCCGCTCCATGACCGCTGCGAGATTCGCCTCATTCAGCGGGAGCGGAATCAGCGCGGGGCGATACGGGCGGTTGATATATTCGGTAATCGTTTCCGGCTGCCTGTGCAGCTTTTCGATCCATTCCGCCCAGTACGGATTTGCGATGTCATCCTCATAAAACAGCGGGTATTCTTTGCCGGATTCCTGTTCGCGCACCATGCAGCCGATGCCGCATGAAACCGCTTCGGCATCGCCGTAATGCACCAGATGGACATTTTCCACCGAGCCGAGGATCGTGCCGTGGTAATACCGGATATATTCAGCTGTTGTCATAGGCATAAATCAGTCCCCCTCGTTTTATTATACCGCAAATGCCGGTATGCGTCAAGTATGATTTTTGTAAGATCGGATGCGGCTTTCCCACATCCGGAACCGGTATTTACTTTTTGCGGCGTTTCGATTTCTGATCGGCAGCGCGGCGTTTCTGCTCTCTGCGCAGACATGCACGGGCTTCCGCCTCGCTGACAAATACGCCAAGGTACGTCGGACCTCTGTCCTGCCCGCCGCCGTCCTCCTGATAGGCGATGTAGAACCCGTCCTTCTTTGCAACCTGATATCTGCCCATGCGGCCGTCCTCCTGCGCCGTCTGCCGCATGGCTGCTTTTTTCCGCTTCATCACTGACACCTCCTGCTGTCAAAAATCATATATACGAATGGATTACAGTCTGTCGATAAAGGTATCGCTTCGCGATTATTTATAATGGGCTCCGCCCAAACCTGCCAAAGGGATACGATCCCTTTGGAATCCCATTATCAGCAAAATGAAAGCAGGTATGTGCTTTTATCATAATTCCATAATGGGAATTCATAAGGACCGGCAGCACCGAAGCAGGAGATTGGGAAACAGTTTGCGCAGCAATACTGTAAGTCTCCGGTTTGAATCCGTCGGAAACACTTTTTACAGAATGAATGCAGATACATTATAGGTTTTGTTTCCGTTTGTAAAGCTTTGCCGGACGGTGACCCTCACCGCGGACAACCTCCTCCGTCTCCTCGACATATCCGCTGACCATACGGCGGAAATTCGCCGGCAGAACCGAGACATTCATGATCGTTTCCTGCACCTTCTGCAGCGCGGTCAAAGTGAAGGTCTCCGGCAGGAAATCGAAGATGATATCATAGTTTTTTGCCTGTGCCCGCAGCGCGGAAAGCGCGGAGGCGATGATCGCGGCGTGGTCGAATGCGATGCCGCCGCGCTCGAGAATCCGGAACCTTGTCTGCCCGAAGTGCTGCGAGACCGCCTCCAGCACTGCATGCAGCTCGTTCCCGCCGTAGGTAAGTTTCAGGTGATAGGTGCCGTCCTCCTCACAGGTGAAGCTAACCTCGAACCACTGGGCATCGTCCGCGTCATCGCAGGCAGTCTGCCGGACGGATTCCTCGCTGAGGATCGAGACATAGGCATTCGAGATGATCCAGCCGCGCGGATCGCGCTCCGGTTCACTGTAGACACCGACCTGCATGATCGAGGCGGGCTTGACGGTTGTCTCCTCGCAGAGCTCGCGCAGCGCGCATTCCTCGACGGTTTCGCCCTTTTGCAGGAAGCCGCCCGGCAGTGCCCACATACCCTTGAACGGGTGTCCGCCGCGCCGGATCATCAGCAGAAGCAGCTTATTCTCGCCGATTGTGCGGTAGCTGGCGCTTTCCCCCTGCCGGATCATAAATGCCGCAACGTCAGCCGTCACGGAAGGGCGCTCGTAATCCTCGAGCCTGTAGTTTGATAAGAATTCCTTTTCGCTGTTCATCAGGTGTCCCTCCTTTGTTATTTCTATAATGATAATATCACAAATACATTATCTTGTCAAGGGGTTTTGCTGATTTTTCCAAAAAAAATTTTTCGCCAGCATAAAATCCGAAGCCCGATTATCATGATCCGGACAAAAACAAAACCGCCGAAATGCAGCCAATGCGTACATTTCAGCGGTTTTCTGTTATTGTTTCACGAGTTTGACTGTCTCCGCAAAGTTTTTCGGAATTCCTTTCCGGATGACGATCACGAGCATCAGCGTGACGATCACCAGTGCAGCCGCACTGACCAGCAGCGGGCTGTGATCATGCGTGAAATTCCCGAGAAAATTCCAGACATCCGGATCAAGCTGTTTGCTCCCCGGCCGATAGAAGACCGGCAATATGACCCAGACCATCGCGGAAAGCATCGGGAAGAGAACAGCGATAAACGAGAATATCCGGTAAAAGATATTCTGCACGTTTTTCCGGTAGCACAGCGCGTATATGACAGCAGCAATCGTCGGCAGAACGGCACCGTTTGCGTGCATCCACAGATCGGAGAAATCGGTATAATCACCGCCTGTGCCGCGGACATGCGCATCCCCGATAATGACAAATTCCGTGATTTTTTCGCCCGCAGAGAGCATCACGATCATATGCCCCGTCTCATGCAGAATCGTATAAAGCAGGAGCACGAGTATCGCTGAGCAGAGAACGGAAAGACTGATTTTCAATCTGATGTTTTTCATAAGATGTCCTTTCTGTGTTGTGTGGCTTGTTTTGTAGTGTGATGTGTTACTGCAGTTCCCTGATGAAATCCGCTGCGGGTGTGCTCCGGATTACAGCCCGAGACGCTGTTCGAGCGTTTCGATCGGCATTGCACCGACCGCCTTCTTTGTGACCTTGCCGTTCTCAAAGAGCAGGAACGCCGGAATGCTGTCGATGCCGAACTTGACGGCAGGCTCTGCAGCCTCATCGACATTGACCTTGACAACCTTGAGATCAGGATATTTTGCGTCAAGCTGCTCGAGCACAGGCGCCATCATCATGCACGGACCGCACCACGATGCCCAGAAATCCACGAGCACCTTGCCGTTTTCGTCGAGCACCTCGGCATCGAATTCGGCAGCATCTTCAATATGAACAATAGACATGTGTTTTCCTCCTTATTTTTCCTTATAGTAGAGTCGGCAGTGGCAGTAGCCCTCAAATTCCGGATCAGCGATCTGCTCGCGGAATTCGAGACACATACATCGGTTTTCTTCGGTGCGCTGCAGCCGGCAGGGACAGTAGCCTTCCTTTTTGAGCAGTCCCTCGCGGATGCGTGCGACAACCTGTTCATCCTCATTGTAACGGATTTTCACGGTTTCACGCTCCTTCATTTTTGATATCCATAGTATACCCGTGGGAATTGCCAGTATCCATATTGTAGCACAGAATTCTGCGGGTGTCAAGCAATTTCACTAACTGTTCACGTATAATGCACACATGTATCATTCAGAAAGACAAATTTTTAAAATTGGGTATTGACAAATCACACGCAATATGATAGAATAAGAACACGGACAGAGGCGCGGACTTGATGAGTCCTGCCGGATGAGGGTGCCGAACCCGTGATCTCCGGATCAGATTCCCGCAGAAAAGGCAATTCCGCCGAAGTGTCACCGAACGGCATCGGTGCTGCTGGGCGCGTACCGAACAGGTGCGTGACTGTCACACGGTATTCCGCGCGGATACCTTGTGGAGTGCTGACCGGGTTTTCGATTTCCGGAACACAATCCGATTCCGGAGCGAATCCGTTCACCTGCTCATTGTCCGCCATACGCTGGCGGATTTTTTTCTGCCTCAGGCAATCTTGTCTGTGCGGGGAGCCGTGCAGACCAACTACATGAATGGAGGACTTTATCTCATGAAAGAATTTCGAGTCGGCATCATCGGTGCAACGGGCATGGTCGGTCAGCGTTTTGCGCTGCTGCTTGCGGATCATCCGTGGTTCAAGGTGACTGTAATGGCAGCATCTTCCCGCTCTGCAGGCAAGACCTACCGCGAAGCAGTCGGTGCAAGATGGGCATTCAAGGATCAGCCGATGCCGGAAAAGTTTGCAGACCTCGTCATCTACGATGCAGGCGCAGATATCGAGAAGATCGCTTCTCAGGTCGATTTCTGCTTCTGCGCAGTTGACATGAAAAAGGATGCGCTCCGCGCACTTGAGGAGGCTTACGCAAAGGCAGAGTGCCCGATCGTCTCCAACAACTCCGCACACCGCTTCACCGCTGATGTCCCGATGATCATTCCGGAGCTCAACCCCGAGCACCTCGAGATCATCGAAGCACAGAAGAAGCGCCTCGGCACAAAGCGCGGCTTCATTGCTGTCAAGTCCAACTGCTCCATCCAGAGCTATGTTCCGGCGCTGCATCCGCTGCGCAAGTTCGGCATCACGCAGGTTCTCGCATGCACCTATCAGGCAATCTCCGGTGCAGGCAAGACCTTTGAGCGCTGGCCGGAAATGGTTGACAACCTGATCCCGTATATCGGCGGCGAGGAGGAGAAATCCGAGCAGGAGCCGCTCAAGATCTGGGGTACCATCGAGAACGGCGAGATCGTCAAGGCTAAGAGCCCGCTGATCACCACGCAGTGCCTCCGCGTTCCGGTTTCGGACGGTCACACGGCTGCTGTTTTCGTCAAGTTCGAGAACAAGCCGACTGAGGAGGAAATCAAGGCTGCATGGGCAGAGTACAAGGGCATCCCGCAGGAGCTCGAGCTGCCGCACGCACCCAAGCAGTTCCTCAACTACTTCGAGGAGCCGGATCGCCCGCAGGCAAAGCTCGACAGAAACCTCGAGGGCGGCATGGCAATCTCCATCGGCAGACTGCGCGAGGATACGCTCTTTGATTACAAGTTCGTCTGCCTCTCCCACAACACGCTGCGCGGCGCAGCAGGCGGTGCGGTTGAGCTCGCTGAGCTGCTCGCAGCAAAGGGCTACTTTGACTGATTCACACAAAATCCGGATAAGGGGGTGCTGATATGCGGCATGTGTTCGTCTGCCCGATGAACGATACAATCGAGATCGCGGGCATCGAAGTCTACAGCGATCTCAAGATCTACGGCGGCATCTCGTTTGATACCTACGAACCGCAGGAGGCACCCGTTTACCCGTTCGTTCCGGCATATTTTCAGGATTACAACCATCAGCGCGGACCGCTCCGCAGCTTTCTGCGCGAGCACACCTACGGTCTCAAGCCGCGGAACTATCTGCTGGCGCTGCACGATGATGCGACCGACCTCGAAGCACATGCGCTCAGTGAGCTGCTGATCGCATGCGGCGCAAAGGAAACACTGATGGAATACCGCGCATTTCTGCTCTCCCCCGCGGAGCGCTTCATCGCGGTGACCGGCTCCAAGCGCGCGGTCACGGTGACGATGGTGCTCGGCGATCAGGATGACACCGAGCGCATGTTCATTCCGGTGAACGAAGCGGGCTTCGATGCGGTCATGGATGCAATCCATACGCTTGATCCCGATGATGCGCTGCCGGTTTACCGGTTCGGTGTCGGCGAGGAGCTGCAGAGCATCGGCAAGCCGGTGCATCCGGGTGATCTTGTCCGGAACTTTGTCAAAATGCTTTGAATATACTAGGAGCGAGAGCCATGATTCTGAGTGAAAGCCTGATCCGCGTCAGTACCGACGGAACCCCTGCGCAGATTCCGGTCACACCGGGCAATGTAACGCATGCTATGCTTTCCGATCTGCTGCACACCGATGTCACCGAGCGCCTGCGGGTTTCGGTCAATCCCCTGCCGGATGCAGACGGCGCCGTGCTGTGCTTCTTCATTGATGCGCGCGGCGGCGACCGTCAGCTTGCTGCGAATCCGCTCGGCACCTGTCTCTATCACACCGGATGTCCGATCTACGGCGACCTGATCTTCGCACTCTGCAAAAAAGACAGCGATTCCGCCGCGGTCTCCGGATTTGACAGAACGCAGTCTGAACAGCTCCGTGCATGGCTTGAAACGGATTTTGCTGCGTTTCTGCATGAATAAACTGATTACGAAAGGATGATATAGAATGAAGCCTGTGATTTTTACCGGTGCAGCTGTTGCACTCGTGACACCGTTCAACGCGGACGGCACCGTCAACTATGATGAATTTGCAAGACTGATCGACTTCCAGATCGAGAACGGCACCGATGCACTCGTCATTGCCGGAACAACCGGCGAAAGCTCGACACTTTCCGAGCAGGAGCACATCGACGTCATCAGGTTTGCTGTTGAGCACACAAAGCACCGTGTCCCGATCATTGCCGGTACGGGCAGCAACGCAACCGAGACCGCTGTGATGCTCTCCAAGGAGGCGGAGGCAGCAGGCGCAGATGCACTTCTGCTCGTCACACCGTACTATAACAAGACCTCCCAGCGCGGTCTGTATGTCCACTACAAGACGATCGCGGACAGCGTCAAGCTGCCGATCATCCTCTACAATGTACCGTCCCGCACGGGTCTCGGCATTGATGTGGAGACCGCTGCAAAGCTCGCGGAGATCGACAATATCGTTGCAATGAAGGATGCTGTCGGCAACATCACCTATACTGCAAACCTGATCGAGCGCTGCGGCGACAAGCTCGCTGTCTACAGCGGCAATGACGATCAGATCGTTCCGATGATGAGCCTCGGCGCAAAGGGCGTTATCTCGGTGCTCTCGAATGTTGCACCGAAGGAAACGCATGACATGTGCGCGGCTGCCCTCGCAGGCGATTACAAGACCGCTGCGGCGCTCCAGCTGAAGTATCTCAAGCTGATTCACGCGCTGTTCATCGAGACCAACCCGATTCCGGTCAAGGAGGCTGTCAACCAGATGGGCTTCGCTGCCGGTGCATGTCGCCTGCCGCTCTACGAAATGGCGGATGAGACAAAGGCTGTCCTCGTCGCTGAGATGAAGAAGCAGGGTCTGCTCAAGTAAAAATCAGCAATGCCGTCTGGAGCAGGTATTCAGACGGCATTGCAGTATTATCACATGAAAGGAATGAAAAACATGATACGAATTGCAATCAGCGGAATCTGCGGACACATGGGCAGAAATGTCTATGCGGCAGTTTCCGAGCGCGAGGGCTGCGAAGTCTGCTGCGGCATTGATATCGGGGACGGCTCCGCTCTGCCGGTTCCGGTTTACAAGACCCCTGCCGAGATGCAGGAAAAGCCCGATGTCATCATCGACTACAGCCACCCGAGTACGCTGGACGGTCTGCTCGCCTATGCACAGGCGACCGGTACGCCGGTTGTGCTGGCAACCACCGGTTATTCCGATGCACAGCTCGCACAGATTCAGGCGGCATCCGCAAATGTCGCGCTGTTCTCCTCGTTCAATATGTCGATCGGCATTCAGCTCCTGATCGCGCTCTCGAAGAAGGCGGCGGCGGTGCTCGGCAATCAGTTCGATGTCGAGATCATCGAGAAGCACCACAACCAGAAGATCGACGCGCCCTCCGGCACTGCACTGATGCTCGCAAACGCACTCTGCGAAGAATATGAGCCGAAAAAGCATCCGGTCTATGACCGCCACAGTGTCCGCAAAAAGCGCGAGATCACCGAGATCGGCATGCATTCGATCCGCGGCGGCACAATTGTCGGTGAGCATGAGGTGCTGTTCGCCGGTCCGGATGAGTGCATCTCTCTCAAGCATACGGCATCCTCCAAGCGCGTGTTCGCAGAGGGCTCCGTGAATGCTGCGCTCTTCCTCGTCGGCAAAAAGCCGATGCTCTACGATATGACGCATATGCTTGACGAGGCGTAAATACATAAATGGATATGAAAAGCCGCTCAATTTGCATCACGCAGAATTGAGCGGCTTTCTTTTGCCGTTTGTCACTTTGTCAGGCGGTCGATGCGGCTCTTTGTATCCGCAAGAACCTCCTCCGGCGAGACACCGATGAAGTATTCGCCGTTTTCATAGAGAATCTTTCCGGCGCACATGGTCAGCATGACATTCGCACGGTCGCCGTTGAGCACAAGGCTCTCGGGGATGTGGTGCGTCGGCTGAAGATTCGGCGCCTGCAGGTTGATCTCGATCAGATCCGCCTGCTTTCCGACTGCCAGAATATCGCAGTCATCAAGCCCCATTGCGCGCGCAGAACCGACAGTCGCCGCGCGAAGCATCGCTGCCGCCGGAATCGCTGCCGCATCCATATGACGGAGCTTCTGCAGCACCGCACCGAGATACATCTCCCGGAACATATCCAGCGCATTGTTCGACGCAGCGCCGTCCGTGCCGAGGGCGAGATTGACGCCTTCGTTCAGTGCCTCTTTCAGCGGCGCAATGCCGCTTGCGAGCTTCGCATTCGAGGCAGGGCACGAGACCATCCACAGACCGTTGCGCTTGAACAACGCGCGATCCGCTTCATCGAACCAGACGCCGTGGAATCCGCCGCCGCCGTATTCCCAGAGCCCGATCGACTCGAAATACTGCGCGGGCGATGCGCCATGCCGCTCGATGCACTCGCGCTGCTCCTTTTCCGTCTCGCTGATATGCGTGTAGACAGGCTGCTTTTCGGCATGTGCAAGCTCTGCAACGCCGCGGTGCAGGCTCTCATCACTGGTGTATTCCGCGTGAAAACCGAGCCGGTAGCCGATGCGCGGGTGAATATTGCGGAACTTCTGAAACTGATCGTTCAGGCGCTCGACATCCTTTGCAGAGCCGTTGATGCTGCCGCAGAGAATGCCGCGCATGCCGCACTCAATCGCCGCCTGCACCGTGCTGTCCGGATAGAAATACATATCGAAGAACGCCGTTGTGCCGGATGCGATATACTCGAGATTTGCAAGGCGGTCAAACGCATAGACATCCTCGGCGGTCAGTCTGTCCTCATAGGGAAAGACCTTCTCAAAGAGCCATGTCTGCAGCGGAACATCCTCTGCAAAGGAGCGCAGGAACGTCATTGCCGAATGCGTATGTGCGTTTTTGAAGCTCGGCATCAGCAGATTGCCTTTGACGTCGATCTCGCGCTCAAACGCGGGCAGCTCCGCGGGCGTTTTGCCGATATAGCTGATCTTGTCGCCGTCTGTCCAGAGTTCCCCCTGCTGCACGGTGCATTCCTCAGCCATTGTCATGATATTTGCATTGTAAAACCGGATCATTTTCTTTCCTTTCTAAGGGATCACTGATGAAAGTGCCTCCGGCGGGGTATGGGGCACAGTTTGCGCAGCAATCCTGCAAAGCCCACATTTCAAACCCATCGAAGATACCGATTTACTCAGAGTTTTCCGAATTGTTGAAGCATTATCCCTGCTGACCGCCTGCCTGCCGCAGCGCATCCTGCATGGATTCGACGGCAATCTGGATATTCGCAATCTCCTCGGCAGAGCTGGTAAAGGCGGCAGTCCCCTGCATCGTGAGATAGGAGCCGTAATAATCGAGCAGCTGCTGCCCGTGCGCCAGAATCTTCATGATCTGTGCATTGCCGTATTCGCGGTAAACGGGGTCGCTGATGCGGTCATACTGGAAAAAGCTGATCAGCTGCAGAAACTGCGTCATGATGCCATAAAAGACCTGCTCCATCTGATCATAGAGCGAATCGGCGCGCTGGGCTTTCTCGAGTTTCCTGCGCATCGCCTGCCGCTCGTGAAAAATATTGATCTCGCGGACGGCATTCTGCAGCCAGTTTTTGACCGTCTCCCCGAAAATGCCGAGCGAAAACGTCCGCGCGGAATCGGAGACGAATGTATATTCCTTCGAGAGGATATAGCGCCGGAAGTCCGAATCCATGCCGTTGTTTTTCAGCAGGTCAACCGTCAGGGCATAGTTCACCTTTGTGTGGCTGCGCAGATGCCGTTTCTCCCAGTGCTCGATCTGCCGGAGCGTTTTTTCTCCCCTGCCGTTTTTGCCCATAGATGCGTCTTCCTTTCGCGTTTGCTGTCTGATGACCCTGCCGATCTCCTCGATCGCCTGCCGGACAAGCTGCTCGAACTGCGGTGCAGCCTTGTCGCCCGCCTCCTTGACCTCCTCATGTGTCAGCGGATGCGGCGAGATGCCTGCCGCGAGATTGCTGATGCACGATACGCCGCAGATTTCCATGCCGCAGTGCCGTGCCGCAATCGCTTCGATCGCCGTGCTCATGCCGACTGCATCCGCGCCGAGCAGCCGGAACATCCGGATTTCTGCCGGTGACTCATATGCAGGGCCGGCCGTCTGAACATAGACGCCCTCTTTCAGCGGAATCATCGCATTGATTGCAATTCTCCGGATGATCTGATTGATCCGCTTGCTGTAGATTGCGCTCATATCAGGGAACCGGACACCCAGCTCACTGAGATTCTGACCGCGCAGCGGCGAGGGCACAAAGCTCGAAATCTGATCGGTGATCAGCATGAATTCGCCCGCTTGCATACCCGCCTGAATGCCGCCTGCCGCATTCGTCAGAAAGAGCACCTTTGCGCCGAGCAGATGCAGCAGCCGGACCGGCAGAACAGCCTCCTGCGGCGTATAACCCTCATACATATGCACTCTGCCCTGCATCACCGCAACCGGCACGCCGTCGCAGTAGCCGAAGACAAAGCGTCCTGCATGACCTGCGACCGTTGAGACCGGAAAGTTCGGGATATCCGCATAGGCAAGCGTCTCTTTGACGTCGATCTTATCCGCAAAGCCGCCGAGACCCGAGCCGAGAATCAGCGCGATCTTCGGTTTGAAGCTGATGCGCTCTTTTACAAAATCATAGCATGCTGTAAGCTGTTCCTGTACCGTCATACGTGCGGCACCTCCTTATCGTCACCTGTCTGAATCACCGGCTCCGGATTCTCCACCGGAACATCCGGATGCTCGATAATCTGCGCTTCGGGGTTTTCAAATACGGAGACCTCGGGCTTTTCAAAAGTCCCCTCAGGATTTTCCGGCACTGCATGGAGCTGCTCCGGCACTGCCTCCGGCTTCTCATAGACAGCGTCACGCTGCTGCAGTCCCTTTTCGACCTGCTCGATGCTCTCCGTCAGCCTGCGCTGGAGACGGTCGCCGTGATAGCCGATCAGATTGATGCTGCGCTCCATCGTGTGCTGCAGGGCATCAGCGGTCTCATTCAGCTTTGCAATGACGGCGTCATTCGTTGTATCCGGCGAGAGATAGGCGCCGATCTGCCGCTCCATCGCGCTGATCTGGCTGCCCATTGTGTCGAGGCTTTCGGTCAGCAGTTTGAGCTGTGCCGTCTGCATGTTGGCAAGTGTATCGGATGTGTCATTCAGCTTTTTGACCATGTACGCGGAATACCGCTCGACCTTGCCGTCCAGCGCGTCGAGCTTCTGATCCATTTTGGTCAGGAAATCCGCAAGGGCATTTGCTGCTTCGCTCATAAAAAGACCTCCTTTTTATCTGATGCGGTTTGTATTCAGTCTGCGTCAGCGCCGTAAAGATATACGCGCTGTTCTTCGGTCAGGGTGTCGATTTCGATCTCCATGCTGCTGAGCTTTCTGCGTGCGACCGCTTCATCGACTTCGCGCGGGACATTGTTGAGCACGCTCGCGACATTTCCGCGGTTCCGGATGAGCCACTCTGCACTGAGCGCCTGAATCGCAAAGCTCATATCCATGATTTCCGCCGGATGACCGTCACCGGCTGCGAGATTGACAAGGCGTCCCTCTGCAATGACGTAGATCGTCACGCCGTTCGGGAGTGTGTAGCCCATGATGTTATTGCGCGCCTCGAACGATTTGACCGCAAGCTTTCTGAGCCCCGCCATATCGACCTCGACATCGAAATGTCCGGCATTGCAGAGGATCGCGCCCTCATGCATATTGAGGAAGCTCTTTTCGGTAATGACATGATTGCAGCCTGTCACGGTGACGAAGAAATCACCTATTTTTGCGGCATCCTCCATTTTCATGACGGTAAAGCCGTCCATGACAGCCTCAATCGCCTTGACCGGATCAACCTCTGTGACAATGACCTTTGCGCCGAGCCCCTTTGCGCGCATCGCCGCGCCTTTGCCGCACCAGCCGTAGCCCGCGATGACAACGGTCTTGCCCGCGACAATCAGGTTTGTTGTCCGGTTGATGCCGTCCCAGACGGACTGACCGGTGCCGTAGCGGTTATCAAAGAGATGCTTGCAATCCGCATCGTTGACGAGCATCATCGGGAATTTCAGCTCGCCCGCCTTTGCCATTGCCTTCAGGCGCAGGATGCCGGTGGTGGTCTCCTCGCAGCCGCCGATCACGTTTTCGAGATACTGCGGATACTCCTTGTGAATCAGCGTGACAAGGTCGCCGCCGTCATCAATGATGAAATGCGGCTGTGCCTCGATCACGCGGCGGGTGTGCGCCTCGTATTCCTCCGGCGTTGTGCCGTGCCATGCAAAGACGTTCAGTCCGCCGTGGACAAGCGCCGCCGCGACATCATCCTGCGTGGAAAGCGGATTGGAGCCGGTGATATACATTTCTGCGCCGCCTGCTGCCATCACGCGGCAGAGATACGCGGTTTTCGCCTCAAGGTGAATCGAGAGTGCAATGCGCTTGCCTGCAAAGGGCTTCGTCTTTGCAAAGTCCGCCTCGATGCTCCGCAAAAGCGGCATGTTGCTCTTGACCCACTGGATTTTCTGTTCGCCGCTCTCCCAGAGCGACAGGTCACGGATTTCGCTGTTCATAGATCATTGCTCCTTTTCACGGTATTGCAGGCAGATTCGACCGCCTGCGCTGCTGGAATGTATGTCATATCATGCAGATCACAGTGCTGCGGTGAGATCGGCATCTGTGTACTGTTTTGAAATGAAAACTGTGTGCTGCGCCGGAAACAGCTCTTTGCAGATCTGCAGTTCCAATGCCTGACGCTGCTCGAGATGTGCGATAATCCCTGCCTCTCCGCTGACGCCGTGCGCCTTTGCATAGGGCGATTCATCAAAGAAGCCGCAGAGTGCGGAAAACCACACCTCGTTTCCGGCTTCGTCCGTCCGCTCCTTTCGCATCGCGCGCAGACTTTCCGGCACGTTCTCCGTTTTCAGGTAGATGATGCGGAAGTTCCTGTCCGACAGTACATCGCGGATTTCACGGAAAAAAGCCATGATTTCTGCTTTGGATGCATTCTGATAGAGAAGCAGATCGGTCACAATATTCTGGAACAGCGCACATTCAAATATCATGCCGTCGCCGTTCCAGTCTGCAAACCGCTGCAGAATCAATGCGCGGAAATCTTCCTGCGGCAGTCTGCCGTTGTAGATTTCATACTGTTCCAGATCCTTGTAGAAGGCAGTGTTCTCCGTCCGGATTTTCGTGTAACAGATGATTTTCCGATTGTGCTCTGAATATGTATTCGCTTCAATCTCTGCAGCCAGCTCCGGATATTTTGCCATGATCGAACAATATTGCTGTTCATCCGTATAGGCGCACCATGCAAGCTCCGTCGGGCAGTAATCCCCCTCACGGAAAACCCTGCTCCCGCTGCACAGCTCCGAAAGCCTTGTGACCAGCGTACTTTTGCCGCTGCCCTGCAAGCCCTCCGCAAAATAATTCATGTCTATCGCTCCTCTCATGATGTACACCTCATATTTTACCATAAATCGCAATAAAAAGCAACGGCTGCGCAAAAAAATAATCTGTTCGGTCAGGCTGACCCGAAGACGGGCGCCGGATTTCCGCCTGTAACGGTACATATTGCATTTTTGCCGAACTACTTGACGAAACTGCGATTTTGTAGTAAAATATATAAGGATACAAAGCGCCGTTTTCCGGAATGCGGCAAAACCGCACAAATCCGGCGTTTTCTGCTTTGACAGAATTCTGCGCGCTGATACTGAAAAGAGGTACAATGCTATGAATCTTCCGCAAACAGAACAAACCTCGCTGTTCGCCTCCCGGAATCTGACCATGCTCGTAGACTTCTATGAGCTGACCATGGCAAACGGATTTCTCGAGAACGGGCTCGGCGATGTCACTGCCTGCTTCGACCTGTTCTTCCGCAAGGTCCCCGATAACGGCGGCTATGCGATCATGGCGGGTCTCGAGCAGGCAATCGAATATCTGAAGAATCTGCGCTTTACCGAATCCGATATCCGGTATCTGCGCGAGAAACACATCTTCTCCGAGGCGTTTCTCAGCTACCTCGCGGAGTTTGAATTCTCCTGCGATGTCTGGGCAATCCCCGAGGGCACGCCGATCTTCCCGCATGAGCCGATCCTGACCGTGCGCGGTCCGGCGATGCAGGCGCAGTTTATCGAGACGATGCTGCTCCTGACAATCAATCATCAGTCGCTCATTGCGACAAAGGCAAACCGCATCGTGCGCGCCGCAGACGGCAGACCCGTCATGGAATTCGGTTCGCGCAGAGCACAGGGCAGCGACGGCGCACTCTACGGCGCAAGAGCCGCCTATATCGCAGGTGCAGCCGGTACGGCATGCGCAATCTGCGACCGTGAATTCGGCGTTCCGGCGCTCGGCACGATGGCGCACAGCTGGGTGCAGCTCTTTCCGACCGAGCTCGATGCATTCCGCGCCTATGCAAAGGTCTATCCGGATGCATGCACGCTGCTCGTCGATACATTCCATGTCCTGAAATCCGGCGTGCCGAACGCGATCACCGTGTTCAAGGAGCTCAAAGCCGCAGGACATACCCCGCAGGGCATCCGCATTGACAGCGGCGATATTGCGTATCTCTCGAAAAAGGCGCGCATCATGCTCGATGAAGCAGGGCTGCCTGAGGTCAAGATCGTTGCCTCCAATTCGCTCGACGAATATCTGATCCGTGACCTGCTCGTGCAGGGCGCACAGATCGACAGCTTCGGCGTCGGCGAGCGGCTGGTCACATCGCGCTCGGAGCCGGTCTTCGGCGGTGTCTATAAGCTTGCAGCGGCAGGCTCCAAAGAGGCACCCGATGTCCTGACACCGCGCATCAAGCTTTCGGAGAACGCCGTCAAGATCACGAACCCCGGCTTCAAAACGCCGTGGCGTCTCTTTGATAAGGAAACCGGCATGGCAATCGCCGATGTGATTACGCTGGCAGATGAGGTCATCGACGATACACAGCCTTATGTCATCTTCGATCCGGAGTTTACCTATAAGCGCAAGACGCTGACCAATTTCCGCGCAGTCCGGCTGCATGTGCCGGTCTTTGAGAAGGGTAAGTGCGTCTACGAATCCCCCTCGATCGAGACAATGCGCAGCTACTGCAAAGAGCAGCTCGATACCATCTGGGACGAGGTCAAGCGCTTTGAAAATCCGCATGCCTACTATGTCGATCTCTCCGAGCCGCTCTGGAAGCTCAAGCGCGAGATGCTCGACCGCTATTTTGCAGAATAACGACCGATGAAAGGAATTATCCGATGAATCTTCCGATCTACCGCATCCATATGGGACCTGCACGCTGCGCCGCCGATCTGACGGACGGCAGTGAGCGCGGCGAATATGTCCCGCAGGATTACATCCTGCAAACGCTCGGCAGACCGATGCGCTCCGTCAACCTGATGTACTGCTACTACCCGCTCGACGAGGCTTTTCCGCTCCGCGCACGGGATGCATTCGCAGGCAAGGAGATCAAAAGTCAGTGGGACACGCCCTATGAGGATTATTTCCCCTATACGGGCGGACTGAACGGCAGCAGAGACGGCGCAGTCTTTCAGCAGATGCAGGATATCCGCCGGCACGGGCAGGATGTCACGCTGACGCTCGTCATTGACCCGAATGTCCCCGATGAACATCTCGTCGCAATCGCGGAGGACTTAAAGCCCTACGGCAGAGTGCTCCTGCGCATCAACCACGAGGCAACCGGCGACTGGTTCGCCTTCAACAAGCGCGCAAGCTATGCGGATATCGCAAAGTTCTTTGTCCGCGCCTGCGATATCATCCACGAGCACGCGCCGAATGTCCAGATCATCACCTGCATCGGCGGCATTGAGGATCCCGGCTCCGAGACAATGGTCAAGGAGGAGGAGTTTACCTGCACGGTGCATTCCGCCGATATCTGGTCGGTCGATAAATACATGTCCCTGCACTGGGGCTGGCCCTATGATATCGCGGAAAAGGGCGGCAATTCCCATAACCGGCACAGCTACAAGGATGTCTATGACCTGACAAAACGCTCGTTCCGGCGGTTTACGGAGCTCAGCGGCGGCGAGACAAAGCCGATGGTCATGAGCGAATTCAACGCCGACGGCGACGTCACCGGTCCCTACGATCAGTGCGATATGGTCGAGGGCTTCTTTCAGATGATCAAGGACGATCCGGAAAACTGGCTCACCGGCATCAACTTCTATCAGTTCCGCGACAGAGGCAGACTCGGGCTCGAGATTGAAGACCCGAATCATCCGGAGACCGGCATTCCGCAGCCCGTCATGCAGACCTTCAAAAAGTGGATCAATGATCCGCTGTTCCTGCCGGAGATGCTCGAATGCGGCGAGACGGCACTGCCTGTCACGCTGCGCTGGGGCAATGCCGATGATGCCGAGGGTCTTGCGGTCAAACTGAAAATTGAAGCAGACCCGCACTTCTGCGAGCTCTATTTCGAGGATGATAACAACTATATGATTGAGCTCAACGGCAAATGGTTCTACAAGGCGCCGCAGACGAAATTCGTCGATCTGATGCCGGCGTTCTTTGAAAACCGCCTCACTGCGCCGAAAGAGCTGACGCTGAAAATCTTTGCACCGCCCGCAGACGGTCTCAATGACCTCAGCTGCCCCGACGGTCTCATGAACAGCTACACAACAATCACGAGGCTGCCGAAGCTGCGGCTTGCCTATGCACCTGTGGAGCCTGCCCGTGAGTAAGATTTTATATGTCACCGATCTTGACGGGACGCTTTTGCAGCCCGATGTCACGATCTCCGATGAGAGCGCGGCGATTCTGCAGAGACTGCTTGATGCAGGTCTCCCGCTGACTGCCGCGACCGCACGCACGAGCTTTTCCGTCATGCCGATTCTGCGCGGACTGCCCTTCCGGCTCCCGCTGATTCTGCAGAACGGCGCCGTGCTGCACGATCCGCAGAAAGACAGAATCGTCTCTGCGGCATCTATCGCGCCGGAGGTCTTTCTGCAGGTGCTCGGCATCTACAAGGCACACGGCTTCAACGGCTTTGTCTTCTGTGTGCCGGAGGATCAGCTGCGCTGCTGCTATACCGAGCTGACAACGCCCCATATGCGCCGCTATTACACCGAGCGCCGCGAAAATTATGACAAGCCGTTCGATCAGGTTGAAACGCTGCAGATGCTCGCGGAACGCAATCCTGTGTATCTTTCGCTCAATGCGCCGAAGGAAAAGCTCGATCCGGTTTACGAGGCACTGCAGGCGGTCAGCGGCATTTCGATCGCCTACTACCGCGATGTCTACGAGACGGATATCTGGTATCTCGAGGTTTCGGCGCCGGATGCATCCAAATATCACGGCATTCAGAAGCTGCGGGAAATGACCGGCGCAGAGCAGGTCATCGGGTTCGGCGACAATCTCAACGATCTGCCGCTGTTCAAAGCCTGCGATGTCAGAATCGCGGTCGGGAATGCGGCGGAGGATCTCAAAAAGCTCGCCGATCTTGTAATCGGGAAAAATACCGAAAATGCCGTTGCGCATTATCTGGAGACGCATTTTCAGGGAGGTGCGCGATGAACAAAAGAATCACAGCCCCCCTGCTTGCGGCTGTGCTCCTCTGCACCGGATGTGCAGCGCAGAACAGCTCAACCGTCCCCGAACCGGAGGGCACACCCGCTGTCACGGATGCCGCGAAAACAGAATCCGCTGCGGAAACAGTCCCCGAAAGCACTGATGCGCAGGAATCCGCAGATGACGTTTCTGCCGTCGTGACCGATGCAGCCGCATCCGGCGAGGATGCCGCAGTCCCCGTCACCGATCCGCCGGTACTGGCGGAAACCGATGAGGACTCCCCCTATGCGAGCGTGATGATCGAGGGACAGTTCACCGCAACCGTCCGCGCAAAGCTGCCGGATTACGTCTCTGACGAGGAAACCGTGCAGGCGGCTGTTTTACAGCTCTTTCAGGATATCCCGTTCTTCATCCGGCTGACACCTGAGATCTGTGATCAGATCGAAGCCGGTGAGATATATGTATTCCATGTCCCCGAACAGGAGCTCACAACCGAGAAAACCAACCTCTTTGATGACGGCACGCTTTCGCCGGATGCAGTCATCCGCTCCTATGCGGTGATCGACAGCGTCCGCAAGCCGCAGGAGGATGAGTACGGGCTCGATACATGGAATGTCAGCTACAAAACCGTATCATAAACGGTTCCGCCTGACGGAACCGAACAAAGGAGAATACACATGAAAAAACTGATGCTTGGAAACGAAGCATTCGCAAGAGGTCTTTATGAGGCAGGCTGCCGGTTTGCATCCAGCTACCCGGGCACGCCGTCCACCGAGATCACCGAGACGATTGCAAAGTACGACGAAGTCTATGCTGAATGGGCGCCGAATGAAAAGGTCGCTGTGGAATCCGCACTGGGCGCATCCTTTGCAGGTGCAAGAGCCTTTGCTGCGATGAAGCATGTCGGTCTGAACGTTGCTGCCGATCCGCTCTATACTGCGGCTTACACCGGCGTCAACGGTGGTCTGGTCATTGCAGTTGCAGATGATCCGGGCATGCACTCCTCGCAGAACGAGCAGGATTCCCGTCATCACGCAATTGCATCCAAAGTCCCGATGCTCGAGCCCTCGGATTCGCAGGAATGCAAGGATTTTGCAATCCTCGGCTACGATCTCTCCGAGGAATTCGATACACCGGTGCTGATCCGCACCGCAACCAGAGTTGCACACTCCCAGAGTGCGGTTGAGCAGCTCCCGAGACAGGAAAAGGAACTCAAGCCCTACGCAAAGAATCCGCAGAAGTACGTCATGGTGCCGGCAAATGCAAAGGGACGCCACGTTGTTGTCGAGGAGCGCACAAAGAAGCTCATCGCCTACGCTGAGACCGCTCCGATCAACAGGGTTGAGGACAACGGCTCCGAGATCGGCGTGATCACCTGCGGCGCTGCTTATCAGTACGCGAAGGATGCGCTCGGAAGCAAGGTCAACTACCTTAAGCTCGGCATGACCAACCCGCTGCCGGACAAGCTGTTCCTCGATTTCGCTGCAAAGTGCAAGACCGTCTACATCATTGAGGAGCTCGACGGCATCCTCGAGCAGCACGCAAAGGCACTCGGCATCGCTTGCAAGGGCAAGGAAATCTTCGGCTGCATCGGTGAGCTCAATCAGGTTATCATCGCAGAGAAGCTGCTCGGCACCACGCCGGAGGTCACCCCGTATCCGGAGAATCTGCCGATCCGCCCGCCTGTCATGTGTGCCGGATGTCCGCACCGCGGCGTGTTCTATACGCTCGCAAAGCACAAGATCACCGTTTCCGGCGATATCGGCTGCTATACGCTCGGCGCTGCAAAGCCGCTCGAATCCATTGACTGGACAATCTGCATGGGCTCCTCTGTCTCCTGCCTGCACGGCTTCAACAAGGTGCTCGGCGAAAAATCCCAGAACAAAACCGTCGCTGTCATCGGTGACTCGACCTTTATGCACACCGGTCTCAATTCGCTCGTCAATGTCGCATACAACGCATCCAACTCGACTGTAATCATCCTCGATAACTCGATCACCGGCATGACCGGTCACCAGCAGAACCCGACCACTGGCAAGAACCTCAAGGGCGATCCGGCTGCTGCCGTCGATCTCGAGGCATTGTGCCATGCAATCGGCATCAAGCGCGTCCGCGTGGCTGATCCGTATCACCTTGCGGAGATGGAAAAGGCAATCACCGAGGAGCTCGCTGTCAATGAGCCCTCTGTCATCATCAGCCGCCGTCCCTGCGCACTGCTCAAGTATGTCAAGCACAATCCGCCGCTCCATGTTGACACAGACAAGTGCAAGAGCTGCAAGATGTGCCTGAAGCTCGGCTGCCCGGCAATCTCCATGAAGGACGGCAAGGCATGCATCGACCATACACAGTGTGTCGGCTGCGGCATCTGTGAGGAGCTCTGCAAGTTTGACGCAATCCAGAAGTAACCTTACCAAACAACCGCATCACAATCACACAACGGAGACTGCCCGCGATGAAACGAAAAACGAAAATCAGGCAGATTTACTGCCCTTACTGCGACATTCTTCTCAAATATCAGGGCGCACACCGCATTCAGCTCGGCAGATACGGCTGGCTCGTTGAACACTGGGATCAACTCTTTGCCGGTTCGCTCGATGTGCAGCTCTATGAATGCCCGAAATGCGGAAAAATCGAAATGTTCCGTGAAAGGAAATGAAGAAAGCTATGCCGCTCAACTATGAAAAGCTCTCCCCGAAGGGGAAATTTATCCGCACCTGCATCTGTGTGCCGATTCTGTTTATACTGCTCTTTGGCACGCTCTGGTTCTGTGCCACGCATTTTACACTCGGCGCAGGCTTTATCATCAAGGCGTCGATCGGCGTCGTGCTCAGCATTGTGGTCGCTGTCTGGCAGCTCATCACAACCTACAAGGCATGGAAAGATGATGAGGACTTCTATTGACGGATTGTGAGATCCGCAGCCCGAACCGCAGGCATTCTGCGGGAGGGATGAAACTGAAACTATATCAAGAGGTATTGAATATGGAAACGAAATCTGTAATGATCGTCGGCGTCGGCGGACAGGGTTCCCTGCTCGCAAGCCGCATCCTCGGCAATGTGCTCTTACAGCAGGGCTTTGCCGTAAAGGTCAGCGAAGTACACGGCATGTCGCAGCGCGGCGGCTCCGTTGTCACTTATGTCAAATACGGCGATGCCGTCTACTCCCCGACCGTTGAGAAGGGCGAGGCGGATGTCATCATCTCCTTTGAGCTGCTCGAGGCAGCCCGCTGGGCAGGCTATCTGAAGAAGGGCGGCAAGATCGTCACCTCGACCCAGACGCTCGATCCGATGCCGGTCATCACCGGTGCGGCAACCTATCCGCAGGGCATCATCGAGAATCTCAAATCCATGAACATTGACGTCACCGCTGTGGATGCACTCTCCCTCGCGGAGCAGGCAGGCAGCGCAAAGGCTTCCAATGTTGTGCTGATGGGCGTTGTCTCCAAAAAGATGGACTTTGATGAGTCCGTCTGGCAGGAGGCACTGAACCAGTGCGTGCCGGAAAAGTTCATCGAAATGAACCGCAAAGCATTCGCACTCGGCAGAGACGCCTGATCACCGGAGACCCCGCTTTTTCACAGAAAGGATACAGCCATATTAACGCTGTATCCCGATCATCACCGAACAGAAATACGGAAACACCGGGGAATCCTGTAAACATTTGCAGGAGCTGGATTTTCGTCTGCACAATATGAGCGAACATCAAACTCATACACAATATCATTCAAATCAGAACAGACGGAAATCATTATATTTGAAAGGAATGAACCCCAATGGCAAAGTATTGGCAAGCGGACATTGAAACAATGTCCCCCGAAGACATGAGAAAGCTCCAGAATGAGCGCCTCGTCAAGCAGGTCAAACATGTCTACGATAACGTCCCCTACTACAGAGATCTCATGGACAAAAAAGGCGTCAAGCCGGAGGACATCCAGTCTGTTGACGATCTGCAGAAGCTGCCGTTCCTCTCCAAAGCCGATCTGCGCGAGGCATATCCCTTCGGGCTGCTCGCAAAGCCGCTCTCCGACTGCGTCAGAATCCACTCGACCAGCGGCACCACCGGCAAGCGCGTTGTTGCATTCTATACCCAGCATGACGTTGATCTCTGGGAGGACTGCTGTGCCAGAGCCATTACCGCGGCAGGCGGCAATGAGGACGATGTCTGTCAGATTGCATACGGCTACGGTCTGTTCACCGGCGGCATGGGTCTCCACGGCGGTTCGCACAAGGCAGGATGTCTGACACTGCCGATGTCCTCGGGCAATACCGAGCGCCAGATTCAGTTCATGCGCGATCTCGGGGCGACAATCCTCTGCTGCACGCCTTCCTATGCGGCGTATATCGGCGAAACGCTGCACGACATGGGTCTGACCCCCGATGATATCAAGCTCAAGGCGGGTATCTTCGGCGCGGAGCCGTGGACGGAGGAAATGCGCCGCTCCATCGAGAAATCCCTCGGCATCAAGGCATACGATATCTTCGGTCTGACCGAGATTTCCGGTCCGGGCGTTGCATTTGAATGCGAGGAACAGTCCGGCATGCATATCAATGAGGATCACTTCATTCCTGAGATCATTGATCCGGAGACCGGCGAGGTGCTGCCGGAAGGCTCTGTCGGCGAGCTTGTCTTCACGAGCATCACGAAGGAGGCATTCCCGCTGCTCCGCTACCGCACACGCGATCTCTGTGTGCTTTCTCGCAAAAAGTGCTCCTGCGGCAGAACCCTCATCAAGATGGCAAAGCCGATGGGCAGAAGCGATGATATGATGATCATCCGCGGCGTCAACGTGTTCCCGTCGCAGATCGAGACCGTGCTCATCGAGCAGGGCTATTCGCCGAACTATCTCATCGAGGTGGATCGCAAGAACAATACCGATACGCTTGATATCAGCGTTGAGATGAATCCGGATCAGTTCTCCGACAAGATGAAGGACGTTCAGGATAAGGAAAAGGCGCTCGCAGGCGCAATCAAGACCATGCTCGGCATCAACCCGAAGGTACATCTGGTCTCGCCGAAGTCTCTCGCGCGCAGCGAGGGCAAGGCTGTCCGCGTCATCGACCGCAGGAAGCTGCATGACTGAAAACAACATATTTTTTATCAGAACGGAGTCTTTTACACAATGAATAAACACCAGGGATTGACAATCATCACCGCCGCACTGCTGCTGACCGGCTGCGGTTCTGCCGAAGTGCAGAAAGACGGCACCTATGTCAATATCAACGGTACATATAACTATAACGACGATTTCCGCAG
Source organism: Oscillospiraceae bacterium (assembly GCA_017523995.1). The sequence continues at coordinate 40,098 of JAFWUX010000057.1, forward strand.
TGATCCCGATGCTGCGATCAGCAAGGTCATTGCGGAGACCGATCCGGAACCGAGCGACACAATCACGCTTGAAAACGGCAAGTTCACGATCAAACAGAATCTCTCGGCAAACAGCGCCGTCACATGGAACGGCAGCTACGCCTTTGACAATGCCGTGCTGAAATTCGGCTACGAAGGCGCGGATCAGAGCGCATTCGCAGACCGGATTCCGAAGCTCAACGAGACCGGCTCATATCCGTCACCGGTGATGCCGCGTGTCTATCTTTCCGACAGCGCGATCTACAGCTCAAAGCTGCCGGTCTTTCTGTTCCGTGAAAAGGACGCACCTGCCGTCATCGAACGGCACGGCGATTTTCTCTGTGTGCCTGCCTATGGTTTCAAGCTCGACGGCAGCTATGAAGGCAGCGCGGATTTCGCCGTCAACTATGATGTTGAGGAGGCAATGCGCGAAGACCGGTATTCGGAAGCGTATTATGATCTTGACATCGAGGCGTACACGGAGCAGATTTCGGAAGAATCCGTTGAAGCCGGACTGAGCATGATGCGTCTGCGCTACAATATCGCGCCGGAGGAGCCGCTGCGTTTCAGACTGCAGTTCTCCGGCGGCAAATGGGAAATGACCGCAAATGACGGCAGTGCATTCAATCACGGATACTATGCCGAAAGCAAACAGCATCCCGGATTCATCGCGATGTATCCGGATCCTGAGGACGCAGGCACGCCCGGCATCATGAAGAACATCTATCCGCTGTTTCTCTATATCGACGGCTATTCAATTTACTATCCGGGGTTTGTCAGAAAATGATATCCCCGTCAAAAAAGGAGGATTCTCATGGATACGATCAAGCAAATCTCGATTTTTGTGGAAAACCAGCCCGGAAAGCTTGCAGAGCTCACCCGCCTGCTTGCTGATGCTGACATCGACCTGCGCACGCTGAGCCTTGCGGATACCCGCGATTTCGGCATCCTGCGCGTCATCGTCAACAAACCGGACGAGACCGAAAAACTCCTCAAAGCCAATGAGTGGACCTATAAAACCGCTGAGGTCATCGGCGTCAAGCTGCCGGACAGACCGGGCGGCGTCGCAGAGGTGCTCGAGGCAATCAATGAAGCAGGCGTCAACGTCGAGTATATGTATGCATTTGTCAACCGCATCCCCGGCAGAGCAGATACCGTGTTCCGTGTGGATGACATCGAGACCACGATCAATGCGCTCAGAGCAAAGGGCATCGAAATCCTGACACCGGACGAAGCTTACTGCGGATAATACCCGTAAAATCGTCGAAATGCTGAAATCTGCCGAATTCCGGAGCCGGTACTTGACAATAGGCGGCAGATTGTGTATAATAATAGTACAGAAAAAACGCATTCTGCTGTGCAGAAAGCGAATTATAGCGCCGGATTCCGCTGCTGCGGCGGAAATCCGTGCGGATTGGAGTGTGTAACATGAGCATCTTTGATAAGGTCAGTGATGTCGGACGCGGACTGAGTGAGAAAGCTTCCAACGTATCTGAAGTCAGCAATCTCAAGCGCAAGATTCTCTATGAGGAGGAGCGTATCGTTGAGATTTTCGCAGATCTCGGCAAAAAGTACTACAAGAATCCCGATGAGGATCCCTCTGTGTTCCGTGCTCTCTGCGACGACATTGATGCACGCCGCCGCCGCATCAAGAAAATGAAGTTCGAGCTGAACACACTGCGCGGCTACAAAATGTGCCCGAAGTGCGATGCGGAAAACAGCGAGAAAAACATCTTCTGCGGAGTCTGCGGTGCCCGTCTCCCCGATCCGGAGGACGAGGATTTCACTTCTCTCGAAGAAAACGATTATTATACCGAAACCAGCAACCAGTTCTTCAATGCGGACAGCACCGGCAATATCGGTGTCTGAGCCCTTGATGCTGCGCTGAATCAGCCTTGAAAGCCATAGTATTGTAACACATACTATGGCTTTTTGATTTTATCATAATTATTTTACGAAAAGAGAACGGTCATGAAAAAAGTCTGGAAAGTCATCCGAACAATTTTGCTGATATTGCTAATTATTGTGATATTGCTCATCGCTGCATGTTTCCTCTATCAGCAGCATGCGCGCAAGCTGGACAAAGCCTGTCTGGAGGATAGCGGTCTCGTGCATCTCTATGATGCGGGCGATTACAAAATGAACATCTGCAAATTCGGCGAGGGCGCGCATCAGATCATTGTCATGCCCGGCAGCGGCGATGCAGAATTCACCGCGGATATGCGCGATTTTGCCGAACACCTCAGAGACGATATCAGCCTTGTGGTTGTCACGCGCCCCGGCTACGGCCTCTGCGAGGAGACCGACGCCGAGATCACCGCGAAATACATCGTGGACAGCACACGCACCGCGCTCAAAAACGCGGGCATCGAAGCGCCCTACTCGCTCATGGCCCATTCCATGAGCGGTATGTATGCGACCTTCTGGGAGTACACCTATCCTGAGGAAATTGACGGCATGATCTTCCTTGACACGATCAATCCCGCAACACCGGAGGACACCGAAGAAGAACAGAAACAGCAACGCACGCCGCTGCCCGATCAGGTTCTCTATAAGCTCGGCGTGTACCGCACGCTGAATGATCTGTTTGTCTCCTCAGACCGTGACGAATTCACTTCGCTTTACAACTACAATCCGAAGGAGTATTCCCGCTCGATCATCAACGAGTCGCTGAACTTCAATCAGAATATGCGGACAGCGTGGGAGCTGGTCAAGACGGATGAAATCCCAAAGTGCTTTGTCACAACGGATTTTGAGACAATCGCGGATGCGGAGGCGTTCGTCACCGCGCTCTATGACGAGCCGAATCCGGAAGCGGCGCAGGAGCGGTGGGATGCGCAGCAGACGGACGATCAAAAGGCGTATCGCGAAAAACGCGCGCAATACCTCGATACAATCGAGAACTGCGAGGTCATCAATATCCCCGGCAGCCATTTCATTTACAATCAGAAGCCCGAAGAAGTCGCGGCGGTCATCGCGGACTTTGTGGACAAAAACAACTGATACAATCCCCGAGGCGGTCAGAAAGGCTGCTTCGGGGATTTTTGCGTCTCCGCTTCTAAGTCCTGTCCCTGCTGCATAGGATGTACCAAGACAGGCGAAAGGCGGTTTCCTCTCATGACGATCAAAAGCAAATTCCGCGAGGCGCTCCCCTATCTGCCGAACCCGCTGCGGCAGGCGATCGGCAGAATCCCCGAACCGAGAACGACAGAAATCAGCGAGATCCGGCTGCGGCTCGGCAGACCGATGCAGATTTTCTGCGCAAATGCTGCATATTCTGTCTCTGAGCAGGGACAGCTTCTGCCGCCCGACCGGACAGGCATCACCGTCACACGCGGGATGCTCGATGCGTGTTTTCAAAGCATCTGCGCACATTCCATACACAGCTGGCAGGCGGCAATCCGGCAGGGATTTGTCACAATCGCAGGCGGATGCAGAGTCGGGCTCTGCGGCACGGCGGTGATTCAGAACCGCAGACTCGAGACGGTCCGCAATCTCAGCGGCATGAATATCCGCATCGCCTCGGAACGGATCGGCTGCGCGGAATCGCTCTATCAGCGGGCACAGACTGCCCTGCGCACGGGCGGTCTGCTGATCGCGGGGGCGCCTGCATCCGGAAAAACAACGATTCTGCGCGATTTATCCCGCATACTCGGGGACGCACACAAGGTCTGCATCCTCGATGAGCGCGGCGAGATTGCAGCCGTGCAGAACGGCATGCCGCAGTTCTCGCTCGGCTCGCAGACAGATGTCTTTGACGGCTACCCGAAAGCGGAGGGAATCGGGATTGCGGTGCGCGTGATGTCCCCCGCATATCTGATCTGCGATGAGATCGGCGATGAAGCCGAGACGGAGATGCTGCTGCACTCGCTGCACACCGGCGTTAAGCTGATTGCAGCGGCACATGCGGGCAGTCTTGCGGAGCTCCGGCTGCGTCCGCAGATCAAAAAGCTCATAGATGCGGGCGTTTTCGCATATGCTGTCCTGCTAGGGAGCGGCGCGCAGTGCGGACAGGTTCTGCAGGCACAGGCACTCGGGCGCACCGCCGGATGAAGCTGCTCGGCGCATTCCTGATCCTGTGCTGCGGCGTCCTCGCGGGATGCACGGCGGCGCGCAGTCTCGAGCAGAAAGCGGCGTATCTGCGGCTGCTGCGGCAGATGGTCACCGCGATGATGCAGGAGCTTTCCGGTTCGCTGCCGCTGACTGCCGATCTGCTGCAGCATCTTGCGGAGATGCAGGCGTTCCGGACGCTGGGATTCCTGCAGCAGGCGGCGCAGAATCCGGATGCTTTCCCGCAGAGCTGGGCGGATGCGGTCAGGTCAGACCGCGCACTGACGCCGGAATCCGCCGAGGTGCTGTGCGGCATCGGACAAACACTCGGCAGCACCGGTCTCGAAGGGCAGCTTGCGGCGCTGTCGCTCGCGCTGGAACGGCTCGGCGCGCTGCAGGCAGAGGCGGAACGGCTTGCCGCCGGAAAAGGGAATCTCTACCGCAGTCTCGGCGTGCTCGGCGCGCTCTTTGCTGCCATACTTTTGCTGTAAATCCACGGAAACGGAGCGGTTGAAATGGACATCGACCTGATATTCAAGGTCGCAGGCATCGGGATTATCGTCGCGGTGCTGAATCTCGTGCTGAAACGCGCGGAGCGGGAGGAGCAGGCAATGCTTACAACGCTTGCGGGGCTCATCGTTGTGCTGATGCTCGTTATCACGGAGATTCAGGCACTGTTTGACACAGTCAAATCGGTGTTCGGGCTATGGTGACGGTGTTTCGTGCGGCAGGGCTCGCTGTCACGGCGGTGCTGATCGCAAAGCTCATCCGGCGCTATACCGAGGAGCAGGCGCTGCTGCTGACGCTGCTCGCAGGTGTCGGGATCACGGCGGCTGCGGTGCTCGCGGTGACGCCGGTGCTCAATGAGATTGACACGCTGCTTGCAAAGGGCGGCTTGCAGCCGGAGCAGACCGCCTGCATCGCAAAGGCTGCGGGCATCTGCTGCGTGACACAGCTCGCCGCCGATCTCTGCAAAGATGCCGGTGAATCCGCAGTTGCATCGGCGGTCACGATGACGGGGAAAATCGCGCTGCTGCTGCTGATACTGCCGCTGCTGCATCCGCTGCTGACACGGTTACAGGAGGTGCTCTCATGCGTATCGTCATTCGGGTGATCGCGGCAGCGGTGATCGGGATCGTGCTGCTCTGCACCGGAATCCCCTGCCGTGCATACGATGATGCGCCGGAGGATACACTCAGCCGTGCGGCGCAGTCGATCGAAATCCCCGATGAAGTGCAGCAGGAATTTGACCGCATCGGGATTGCGCCGGAGAATCCGCAGTCGGTGCTCAGTCTTTCTCCGGATGATCTGCTGCACAGGCTGCTTGAAATCGCCGCGGAAGAAGCCGCCGCGCCGCTGAAACTCTGCGGGATGCTGCTGACGATGACCGTCCTCTCGACGCTGCTCGGCTCGCTCGGGGATGCGGCAGGCGGAACGCTCCGGCGCGGCTTTGATACGCTCTGCACACTGCTCTGCATCGGGACGGCTGCGCAGCCGCTCTGTGACTGCCTGATCCGCACGGCGGATGCGCTCGATACCGGTCAGGCATTCATGACGGGCTCTGTGCCGGTGTTCGGGGCGTTTATCGCGGCAGGCGGACAGGTCGCCGGAAGTGCTGCCTATCAGGTGTTCGTGCTGTTCCTGACAGAGGGCATCATGCAGCTGATGCACGGCGTGCTTTTTCCGCTGCTGCAGATGTCGGCGGCGCTCGGGCTCGCGGATGCGGTCAATCCGGCGCTGCAGCTCGGCGGGTTTGTCCGCGGGATACAGAAAGCCGTGACATGGCTGCTCGGGTTCGTCATGACGATGTTCTCGGCGCTGCTTTCGGTGCGCGGGATTGTCGCGGCGGCTGCGGATTCCCTCGCGGCGAAATCGGTCAGGCTGGTCGCCTCGGGGCTGATTCCGATTGTCGGGAACGCGGTCTCCGATGCCTACGGAACCGTGCAGGGCAGCATCCGGCTGATGCGCAGCGGTGTCGGGGCATGCGGCATTCTTGTGATTCTCTGGCTGACGCTGCCGCCGGTGATCTCGCTGACGCTCTACCGCATTGTGTTTCGCATCAACGGGATATTGGCCGAAATGGCGGGCACAAAGCCGCTGCCGCAGCTTTATCAGAATATGCAGACTGTGCTCTCGGCTGCGTTTGCGATGCTCGTCTGCTTTGCGGTCATGATGATTGTCTCATCCGCCGTGATGCTCCTGCTGCTCGGGGGTGAATGATTGGAAATGAGGGATTGATCTGGATACGATTCGCACAACGGTGCTGTTCGCGTGCTGCACGGCGCTCGGGCTGACGCTCGCGGAACAGCTGCTCCCGACGGAGCATTTTGCGCGGCAGATCCGCATGCTGACCGCAATTCTCATGATGACGGCGATCCTCGTGCCGCTGACAAAGCTTGATCTCACATCGTTCCGTGTCGGGCTGGATGCGGCGGACGTACAGACGCAGAATCTGCAGGATGCCGCGACGGATATGCAGGAACAGGCAGCGGCGGAAAGCATCCGGAACGCACTGAACCGTGCCCTCACGGAGCGGAATGTCAACTGCCGCGTGCAGGCGGTCTCCGTGCATATTGCGTCCGACGGCTGCATATCTATCAGTGAGGTCAGCGCGTCGGGCAATCTGCTGACAGGCGCTGTCTTTCTGCACGAATGGCTCGGGGATGACGTCACGATCACGGAGGGAGGCGGAGACAATGCATCTGCCGGATAAACTCAGAACACTGCTCGATCCGGAAAACCGCATCCGGCTGATCGTGCTGCTCGGTGCTGCGGGAATCGCGCTGATTCTGCTCTCGGGTCTGCTGCCGAAGCGTCAGACGGAAACGCCGCGCGCTGAGCCGCCCCCTGCGGCATCCGGCTGCACCGATCCGGAGACCTACCGCATCGGACTTGAGGAACGCCTGACCGATCTGCTTTCACATATGGACGGCGTCGGCGCGGTGCAGGTCATGATCACGGTCAGGGATTCCGGCGAACAGGTCTACGCCTCGGAGATCAGCAACTCCGTGAGCGACCGCGGCACGCAGACATCCGCCTCGCCTGTCCTGATCCGGACAAACGGCAGCGAATCCGCACTGCTGACCGAATCGCGCTCACCGGGAATCGAGGGCGCGGCGATCCTCTGCGCTGGCGGCAGTCATGCGGCGATACAGGAGCGCGTCACGAAAGCTGCATCCGCACTGCTCGGGATTCCGGTCAGCTCGGTCTATGTCGGGGCACTGAACGGCGCGTCTCCGGCAGATTCATACAAATCCGAACACAAACAACCGAAAGGAGCAACACCATGAAAAAACCGACCATGATCATCGGAAGAAAACAGATCGTCCTCAGCGCGCTGACACTCGTGCTCGGCGCGGCGGTCTATCTCAACTATGTGCTCGCAGGCGGGAACGGTCTGCTGCCTGCCGATCTTGCGGCACATGACCCCGCGGGGCTCGATGCCGCCGCAGAGGCGGATGACCTTGCAAGCTACGGCACTGCCGAAATGGTCAGCGCGACGCCCTCGCAGGCGGATTACTTCGCGCAGGCACGGCTCGATAAACAGACCAGCCGCGATTACGCCGTCCAGACGCTGCAGAGCATCATCGGGGGCGGCGACCTGAGCAATGACGAGATGGTCACAAACGCCATCGACGCGGTCAGCATCTCCAAGCAGATGAAAAGCGAGAGCGTCATCGAAAGCCTGATTCTCTCGCAGGGGTTCCGCGACTGCGTCTGCTGGCTGGACGGCACATCGGCGAAAGTGGTTGTCGAGAGCGACGGACTTGAGGCGGCGCAGGCGGCTGCGATCAAGGAGATCATCCTCGCGGAATCCGATGTGCCCGCGGAGGGAATCCGGATTTTTGAGGTCGCGGCTGGCACCCCTGCGGACGCCGTCCCCGCCGAATAAACCGCTGCGCGCTCATAATACACATATTTATGCGGATTTCATGAAATGGATGATATGTCCCACGCAGAAAAAATATTTTTAAGATTTTACGTCTTTTTTTCAAAAAAGGTTGTACGAAATCAAAAAATATGATATAATAGAATATGTATATATGCAGACGGACGGCAGGCACACCCCCTGCCGGCTGTCTGTGACAGGATTCAACCCAAGGAGGATTTCAAAATGAGCAATGCTTATCCCAGAAAAGCCACAACATCCGGCGAAGTCAAAATCTCCGAGAATGTGATCCGCTCCATTGCAGGTGTCGCTGCAAAGGAATCAGAGGGCGTTGCAGAGCTTGCCGAAATACAGCGCAATGTACTGATGCCTGCCGCTGCGCCTGTCAGCGTTTCAGTGGTCAATGATATGGTCGAGATCACAATCCGCGTTGTGCTCATGAGCGGCTACCGCCTGACCAATGTCGCGGAGCAGATTCAGCAGAAGGTCAAGGACAGTGTCCAGAGCATGACCGGCGTGATTGTCTCCAAGGTGCATGTCATTGCATCCGATATCATGTTTGAGGACTAACTCACAGGAAAGGAATCCCACATGCCGAATATCACAAGACGTGAAATACGTGACAGCGCGATGAAGCTGCTGTTTGAAACCACCATGCGCGATGACCCGATTGATTCGCTCTACGCAATCGCAGAGGAGATCGAGGAGATCACCGTCAACGATGCCGTGCGCACACTCGTGGACGGCACGCTTGCGCATCAGGATGAACTGGACGAGCTGATTCAGAAATACAGCCCCAAGCGCAGCATCAAGCGCATCCCCAAGCTGACGCTCTCCATTCTCCGGCTCGCCATGTTCGAGATCCGCTATGACGAGAAAACGCCGACCAATGCGGCGATCTCCGAGGCGATTCTGCTTGCGGAGAACTACTCCTACTACGAGGAGGACGTCCGCTTCATCAACGGACTGCTCGGCGCCTATTCCAGAGACCTTGAAAAGCCGGAGACGGCAGAATCATGAAGCTGCTCGGAATCGACACCAGCAATTACACAACATCCTGTGCGTGGTATGATACCGAAACGAACAGGATTATCCAAAAAAAACAGCTTCTCCCCGTTGCGGAGGGACAGGCAGGTCTGCGGCAGAGCGATGCGGTCTTTCACCACACGCGCCAGCTCCCGCAGATGATCACGCAGCTTGCAGAGGCGCTCGGGGATACCCCGCTGAAGCCCGATGCAATCGGTGTATCTGTCTCGCCGCGGCCGGAGGAGGGCTCCTATATGCCCTGTTTTCTCACGGGAAAGGGCACCGCACAGATTCTTGCGGTCTCGCACGGCGTGCCGCTCTATGAGACCTCGCATCAGCACGGGCACATCCTTGCGGCGCTCTACTCCGCGGACTGTCTCCCGTGGCTCGATGCAGATGCGCCGTCATTCCTTGCGTTTCATGTCAGCGGCGGCACAACGGACTGCGTCCGCTGCACACCGGACAGCAAAGCGGTTCTGCGCATTGAACCGGTCTCGCAGTCGCTCGATCTCAAAGCGGGTCAGGCGATTGACAGAGTCGGGCTGATGCTCGGACTGCGCTTTCCGTGCGGTCAGGCGCTCGAACAGCTCGCGATGCAGAGTGAGAGCAAGGCGCATATGCAGGTGAAACTCAAAGACGGCTGCTGCTCGCTTTCCGGTTTGCAGAACCAATGTGAGCAGATGCTCAAAAAGGGCGAATCTGCGCCCGATATCGCAAGATACTGTCTCAACTCGGTTGCAGCGGTGCTCCGCGCCATGACAAAGGCAGCCGCAGAGCAGCACAGCAGAGTGCTCTTTGCCGGCGGCGTCATGTCGGACAGGCTGATTCAGGATCAGCTGCGCACACTGCCCTTTGAGACGGCGTTTGCCGCGCCCGAATTCTCCTGCGATAATGCCGCAGGCGTCGCGATCTTCGCCGCAAAGGAGGCATCCGCATGTCAATTCTGAGTGTCTCACAGCTCAATCGCTATGTCTCGTTTCTGCTGCATGAGGACCCGAAGCTCCGCACGGTGCTGGTGCGCGGCGAAATCGCCAATTTTACGCGCAATTTCCGCTCCGGACACTGCTATTTCAGCGTGCGGGACGAGGAGGCATCCGTCAAAGCGGTGATGTTCCGCTCGAATGCGGACAGGCTCCCGTTCGCTCCGGAAAACGGCATGCATGTGATTCTGCAGGGCGCTGTCACGCTCTATGAACGCGACGGTGCCTATCAGATCAATGTCACCGATATGCAGCCGGACGGCATCGGCGCACAGGCGCTTGCGCTGCAGCAGCGGCGCGAAAAGCTCGCAAAACTCGGATATTTCGATCCGGAACGAAAGCGCCCCCTGCCGCCTCTGCCGGATAAAATCGGCATTGTGACATCCCGAAGCGGCGCGGCGCTCCACGATATGCTCCGGATTCTGGAACGGCGATATCCGATCGGAACGGTGTGCATTTATCCGGCACTCGTGCAGGGCACAGATGCACCCGCATCCATTGCAAATGCGCTGCGCATTGCAGGCGCGGACGGCTGCGATGTCATCCTGATGGGACGCGGCGGCGGCTCGAATGAGGATTTGTCCGCGTTTCAGTCCGAGGAGGTCGCGGCTGCGGTATTCCGCTCGCCGGTGCCGGTCATCAGCGCCGTCGGACACGAAACCGATCACTGCATCGCCGATGAGGTCGCCGATCTGCGCGCCCCGACACCATCCGCAGCAGCAGAACTCGCTGTTCCGGAGATCGCCGCACTCAGAGATGCGGTGACGGTGCAGGCGGAGCGCATGCGGATTGCCGTCAGCACCATGCTCGATCACAAGGCACTGGAACTGCATCAGCTGCAGCAGCGGCTCACAGTCTCGGCGCCGGAAGGCAGAGTGCAGCTGCTCTCTGCACAGCTCGATGCGCTGACCGAAAAGCTGCACCGCGCAGCCCTGCAGATCATACGCGAAAAATCCGGCGAACTGCAATCACAGCTTGACCGTCTCGAAGCCTACAGCCCCGTTGCGATTCTGCAGCGCGGCTATGCGCTTGTCTATCACGATGCCGGTCTGGTGCGGGATGCCGGAACGCTGCACCCCGATGACAGCATTACAATCCGGCTCGCAGACGGCACTGTAAACGCGAAAGTCACAGAGATCCGAAAAGGAGATCAGATATGAAATTTGAACAGAGCATGCAGAAGCTCGCAGAAATCACTGCGCAGCTCGAAGCAGGCGGACTGGAGCTCGAAGAAGCCGTCAAGCTTTACGGCAAGGGCGCAAAGCTCGCAGATGCATGCAAAAAAGAACTTGAGCAGGCAAAGCTCGCTGTCTCGGAATACAGCGCACAGAAGCAGCCTGCACAGAACGGAACGGAAAACAGTTTCAGCGAATCATAACCGCTGTACGGAGAGCATAATGAACAAAGAACGTCAATTCAGCGTGCAGAAGGCAGTGAAGCTTTCGGAGCTGAATCTCCCCTCAGATCTGAAAAATCTGAGCTATCCGCAGTGCGAGGAGCTCTGCAAGGAGATTCGTTCCCTGCTGATCGGCACCGTCCTCAAAACGGGCGGTCATCTTGCCTCGAATCTCGGCGTTGTCGAGCTGACACTTGCCCTGCACCGCAAATTTGATTCCCCGAAGGACCGGATTGTCTGGGACGTCGGGCATCAGGCATATGTGCATAAAATCCTGACCGGACGCGCAGACAGACTCCCGACACTCCGGCAGGCAAACGGTCTTGCGGGATTCCCGAAGCCTTCGGAATCCGAGCATGACACCTTCATCACCGGACACAGCAGCACCGCAATCTCCGCCGCCTTCGGTATGGCAGAAGCGATGCACATCTCCGGCGACCGCGATCACTATGCCATTGCCGTTGTCGGCGACGGCGCCATGACAGGCGGTCTCTCCTATGAAGGACTGAACAACGCCGGCAAATCCCGCGCAAACCTGATCGTCATTCTCAATGACAACAATCAGGCGATCTCCAAGAATGTCGGCGCATTCGCAAAATATCTGACGAAAATCCGCAGCAGCTCGGATTATGTCAAGGCAAAGTGGAAGGTCGAGGAGGTCATCCGCAAGGCGCCGGCAATCGGCGACCAGATGGCTGTCCGGCTGAAATCCGCCAAAGATAAGCTGCGCAAAAATATCGTCCAGACAACGATTTTCGAGGATCTCGGATTCGTCTATCTCGGGCCGGTCAACGGGCATGACTCCGAAGCGCTTGACGAGGTGCTCGATGTCGCGAAAAGCTACCGCCGTCCGGTGCTCGTCCATGTCCAGACAACAAAGGGCAAGGGCTATAAGCCCGCGGAGGAGAATCCCGGCGAGTATCACGGCGTCCCGCGCGAGAATCCCGATATCGACCGCATTGACCTCGATTCCAAGGATCCGGAGCTCTCGATCGACGAGTGCTTCTCGACCGTCTTCGGCAGAGAGCTGACGCAGCTCGGCAAGCGCGATACGCGCATCTGCGCGGTGACGGCTGCCATGAAGTACGGCACCGGACTGCAGTTTTTCTATGCTGCACACCCGAACCGCTTTTACGATGTCGGCATTGCGGAACAGCATGCCGTGACATTCTGCGGTGCGCTCGCATCCATGGGAATGATCCCTGTTTTTGCCGTATATTCGACGTTTTTGCAGCGTGCGTTCGATCAGCTGCTCCATGATCTCGCGATCTCGCGCTATCATGTGATCCTCGGCGTGGACCGCGCAGGAATTGTCGGCGAGGACGGCGAAACACATCAGGGCATCTTCGATATCCCCTATCTGACGGCGATCCCCGATATCCGCATCTACTCCCCTGCGACCTATCACGAGCTGCAGCTCTGTCTGCGCAAGGCGGTCGCAGAGGACAAGGGACTTGTCGCACTGCGCTATCCGCGCGGCAAGGAATCGGAGAACTTCCCGCTGGAGCCCTCGCTGAGCTTTACGCATCTTGCGGGCGATGACCTGCTGCTTGTCACCTACGGCAAAATCTCGGAGCGCGTCCACAATGTGATGCAGAAGCTCCGCGAAAAAGGAATCTCCGCCGGACTGCTCAAGCTGACGAATATCTACCCGATTCCGGCGGAGGCGCTGGAAATCGCGGCGAAATACGGCAAAGTCTGCTTTGTCGAGGAGAGCTCGCGCGCAGGCGGACTCGGCGAAAAATTTGCGTCCGCGCTGCTCGGTGTCCGCTGGCACGGAGACTGGCGATGTCTTGCGATTAACGGATTTGTCCAGCAGGGCGCGGTCAATGAATGCCTTGCAGCCGCAGGACTCAGTGAGGCGCATATCCTGAACGCTGCGGAGGAGCTTGCAAATGAGCAGCCGTCTTGATGCGGCGCTCGTCGCAAGAGGCATCTGTCTGACGCGCAACCGCGCGCAGGCATCCATTGACGCGGGCAATGTCACCGTCAACGGAATCGTCTGCCTGAAGGCATCGCGCAAGGTCGAGGAGAGCGATACACTTGTCCTGACCGAGCCGCTGCCCTATGTCGGCAGAGGGGGCTATAAGCTCGCATTCGCGCTCGCGGAATGGAAACTCGCACTCGGCGGTCTGCGCTGCCTTGATATCGGCGCTTCGACCGGCGGCTTCACGGACTGCATGCTGCAAAACGGCGCGGCGTCCGTCCTTGCGGTGGATGTCGGGCACGATCAGCTTGTCGAATCGCTGCGGAACGATCCGCGCGTCATTGTCCGCGAGGGCACCGATCTGCGCGATCTCGCACCCGATTCTGAGGGACTGCCCGCGGAGTTTGCCGCCTGCGATGTCTCGTTCATCTCCCTCAGACAGATCATCCCGCTGCTCCCTGCCCTGCTCTGTGAAAGCGCACAGGCGGTGCTGCTGGTCAAGCCGCAGTTTGAAGCAGGCAGAGCGGCGCTCAATAAACACGGCGTTGTCCGTGATGAAAAAATCCGGCAGCATGTTCTGCGCGATATCCGCGATTTTGCTGCACAAAACGGATTCCTTCCGCTGCATGACTGCGTCTCCCCGATACAGGGCGGAAGCGGCAATACCGAATATCTGCTGCACCTCAAGCTGCAGCGCAAACCAGATGAGGCACATCTATGAAATGTGTGATTGATCCGAATTTATCGAAAAAACCGGCGTATCCCACGGCGGTCGCGGTCTGTGAACGGCTGCTGCAGCGCGGCGCGGTGCTCTGCATGGATCAGAGCCTTGCCGAAAGCTTTGCCGCAGTCAGCGGGATTACATTTCTGCCGCAGGATCAGCTCTATGCCGATGCGGATTTTGCAATCGCAATCGGCGGCGACGGCACCATCCTGCGATGCGCGGAAAAAATCCTCGCGTATTCATTTGCACACCACACGCCGCCGGTCAAACTCGTCGGCATCAACACCGGCACGCTCGGATTTCTCGCCGCATTTGAGTCCGATGAGCTCGACATGCTCGACCGGCTCTGCACCGGCGATTACGAAATCAGCTGCCGGATCATGCTGAAAACCCAGATACAGAATGACCCGGCGCATCCGGTTTATCTGCATGCGCTCAATGATATCTACGCCACGCGCTCGAACGGAAAAATCTGCGATTTTGCGGTCTCCGTGGACGGGCGCGAGATCGGTGTCTACCGCGCAGACGGCATCATCTTTTCCACCCCGACAGGCTCCTCCGCCTATGCCCTCTCGGCAGGCGGTCCTGTCATGGAGCCCGATCTTTCCCTGATCGAGATGAACCTGATCTGCCCGCATTCGCTGTTTGCAAGACCGATGCTTTTTGCACCGCACCGGAACATCTGCGTGACCTATCGCGGGGCGGGCGGCGGCGGTCTTTCCGTCTTTGTGGACGGCACAAAAACGACGGTTCTGCGTAATATGCAGTCCTTCACCGTCACATGCTCCGAGCATGCAATGCCCTTTGTTGACTGCAAGGGACATGCATTCTATGATGCGCTCAACGGCAAGCTGATGCAGCCGCTGAAAAAACTGGAGTGATCCGAAAAGATCCTCACGGACGTATATAACCTCAGGATCCATCAAGACATAAAGGAGAGCGATAAAGTTGGCAAATCCAAGACATGAAATGATTTTGCAGCTCATTCAGAAGCATGATATCAACACGCAGGAGATGCTGCGCGACCTGCTCGAGGAGAACGGTTTTTCCGTCACGCAGGCGACCATCTCGCGTGATATCCGGCAGCTGAAGCTGCGCAAACGCCGCACGGCAAGCGGTCTGAGCTGCTATGCAAAGGCGCCGGCTGCCGCTGCTGCACCGAGCAATCTGCTCGCGGATGTTGTTGTCAAAATCGACTATGCAATCAATATGGTCGCGGTTGCCTGCCACGCAGGCTCTGCGCCAGCTGCATGTGCAGTGCTCGACCGCATGCAGCTGCCCGAAATTGTCGGCACGATTGCCGGTGATGACACAATCTTCATTCTGACGCGCTCTGAGGCAAGCGCAAAGCAGCTGATCAGCGTGCTCGAATCCCATATCTGGGGGTAAGGAATGTTAAAGGAACTCTCAATTGAAAATCTTGCTGTCATCGAATCCGCTGTCATTCCGCTCGAAAGCGGCTTCAATGCGTTTACCGGTGAAACCGGCGCAGGTAAGTCGATTCTGATTCACGGGATTCAGGCTGTCCTCGGGCAGCGCACCAATAAGGATCTCGTCCGGACGGGCTGCAAAAAGGCCGTCATCACAGCGCTGTTCTCCCCGCTCGCCGCGGATACCAGAGCCGTCCTGACGGAATACGGATACGATGCGCAGGATGATGAACTGCTGCTGACGCGCGAAATCTCGGCGGACGGCGGCAGTGTCGGCAGAGTCAACGGAAAATCCGCACCGGCGGCGCTGCTGCGTGCGCTCGGCGAGACGCTGGTCAATATCCACGGGCAGCATGACAATCAGATTCTGCTGCGGCCGGAAAAGCATCTCGATGTGCTGGACAGCTTCGGCGGCGAATCGGAACTGCTCGCGGAATATACAAAAGAATTTCAGCAGCTCCAGAGCTGCGCCCGTGCGCTCAATCAGCTCAGAAAGGCGGAGCAGGAGAAAATGCTGCGCCTGCGCACTTTGCAGGAGACCATCGAGGAAATCGGAGAGCTCGACCCGCAGCCGCAGGAGGATGTGCAGCTGGATGCACAGTATCATGCGGCAGCCCGCGCGGAGGATACCGCGGAAGCTGCGGGCGGCATCTGCAGGATGCTGACCGACGGCGAGGAGAATCTCTCGGATGCGATTGCGCTTGCCTATGAGCAGCTCAAATCGCTTGCCGCAGCCGCGCCGGAGGCAGAATCTCTCTGCGAACGGCTCAAGGCGCTCAATATCGAGCTGCGAGATATCTCGGATGAAGTCAGCGCCTACACCGCAGGACAGCTTTCTCCGGCGGAATTTGCAAAGCTCAATGACCGCCGCAACGCCGTCAACACCGTTGCTCTGCGCTATCACACCGATGCGGACGGTCTGCGGCAGATCTATGCCGATGCCGTCAAAGAGGTCGAGGCGATCGAATCCGATTCCAACAAGCTGCAGCAGCTCACGGACGAACGCGCCGAACGGCTGCACCGCGTCACCGAGCTCGCCAAGCAGCTGACCGCCTACCGCACAAAGCTCGGCGAGGAATTCTCGCGCAGAGTCGGCGAGGAGCTTTCGTATCTCAACATGCCGCGCGTGCAGCTCTCGGTCAACCTGACGCAGGGCAAGCTGACGCCGAACGGCATGGATCACGCGGAGTTCCTGATCTCTGCCAATCCCGGCGAACCGCCCAAGCCCATCGCACAGATCGCATCCGGCGGTGAGCTTTCCCGCATGATGCTCGCGCTCAAGGCGGTTCTCGCAGAGCGTGACGCCATCCCGACGCTGATCTTTGATGAGATCGACACCGGCGTCAGCGGCAAGGCGGCGCAGAAGATCGGACTCAAACTGCGTTCGCTCTCGCAGCATCATCAGGTGATCTGCGTGACGCATCTGGCGCAGCTTGCAACGCAGGCGACGCATCACCTGCTGATCGAAAAGCACAGCACCGATACTGCAACGAGCACCGAGGTCACCGTGCTCGACCGCGCCGCAAGAATCAAGGAGATCGCGCGGATTATGGGCGGTGACGATCATTCTGCACTGCTGCTGCAAACCGCCGAGGCTGCACTGGATGCCGCTTCTGCAGCGCAATCCTGATACAGCAAAGGAGTACCTTCCCCTATGGAGCAAATGGAGCAAGTCATTGAATCCATCATGCAGCGAAAAAAAGAGCAGCGCGAAGCCGCACTTCATCCGCCCGCAAAGCCGCGGTTCGCAGGCATCGACATCGTCAAGATCGTTGCCTGCTTCTTTGTGACGGCGGTGCATTTCTTCCGGAACTGCGGCTTCTATTCCATGTCCTTCACATCGGGGTTCACCACGGTCACGATCTATATCCGCTGGCTGGTTTTCACCTGTGTGCCGCTGTTCATGATCACGACCGGTTTCCTGATGAAAAACAAAAAGCTCAGCGGCAGATACTATCTCGGCATTGTGCGCGTGCTCGTGATCTACGTTGTCATCAGCCTGATCTGCGTCAAGTTCAATCAAAGCTACTTTCACCTCACCTTTACCAAATGGGATATCGTCCGAGACATCTTCATGTATAAAGCGGCGCCCTACGGCTGGTATGTCGAATATTATTTCACAATCTTCCTGCTGATTCCGTTCCTCAACGCGGGCTATCAGGCAATGGAAACGCGCGGGCGGAAAACCGCGCTCGTGCTGACTGTCATCATGCTGACGATTGTCTCGCAGTCCTTTTACATCGGCACGGAGAAGGATCACCAGATTCGTGTTCTGCCGGGATTTTTCGCGCTCTGCTATCCGATCGCGTATTATTTCATCGGCGCATATATCCGCGAATTCCCGCCGAAGCGCGATCTCAAGCATAAAATGGTCTATGTAATCACGGGGCTTTTTGCGCTGATTTACGTCTCAACCGTGACGCTCTATCAGTGCCTGAAAAACACCGAGAAAAACAATGCATGGATCTCGTGGCACAATGATGATTACTGCTCGTGGCCGGTCGCATTGATGAGCACGTCGATTTTCCTGCTGCTGTTTGATATCACAATCAAAGATCAGCGCTGGACAAAAATCCTCGCCATGCTCAGCAAAGCCACCTTCGCTGCCTATCTGATTTCCTATGTCTTTGACGGGCTGTTTTACAGCAAGCTCGTGCTGAAGGTGCCGGATATCTACCCGCGGTACAAATTTGCGCTGCTGATCGTACCCGCTGTGTTCATCCTCTCGATGCTCTCCGGACTGGCGATACAGGGGCTCTATGACCTCGCTGCAAACCGGATCAAAAAGATACGGCTGCCGGCTGCAAAACGCGCGTGATGCGTTTTTTCCCCGCAGGACTGAAACGGGGCGCTGACCAGAATAACATCTATACAGAACGCCGCTCAGATTTGCGTCATGCAAAACCTGAGCGGCTTTCTTTTATCCGTTTTTATTTGCGGTATTTATCCATGACATCGCAGAAATCGAAGGTTGCGAAGTAGTCTGCCGGTGTTTCGGCGCGGCGGATCATTTTGACGCTGCCGTCCTCGCAAAGCAGCAGCTCCGCAGAGCGCAGCTTGCCGTTATAATTATAGCCCATTGAGAAGCCGTGCGCGCCCGCATCGTGGATGAACAGCAGGTCGCCGTTATCAATCGGCGGGAGCATACGGTCAACCGCGAATTTATCGTTGTTCTCGCAGAGTCCGCCCGTCACATCGTAGAGATTCGTGCAGGGCGCATCCTCTTTGCCGAGCACCGTGATATGATGATATGCACCGTACATCGCCGGACGCATCAGATTCGCGGCACAAGCATCGCAGCCGACATACTCCTTGTAGATATGCTTCTGATGCAGCACGCGCGTCACAAGTCCGCCGTAGGGCGCGAGCATGAATCTGCCCATTTCGGTGAAAATTGCGACATCGCCGAGCCCCGCCGGAACGAGGATTTCCTCATATACCCTGCGCACGCCCTCGCCGATTGCGAGAATATCGTTCGGCGTCTGCTCAGGCTTGTAGGCAATGCCGACACCGCCCGAAAGATTGATAAAACGGATTTCTGCGCCGGTCTCCGCTTTCAGATCGGCGGCAAGCTGAAACATCTGCCGCGCAAGCGTCGGATAGTATTCGTTTGTCACGGTATTCGACGCGAGAAACGCATGGATGCCGAAGTATTTTGCGCCCTTCTGCATCAGTCTGCGGAAGCCCTCGAACATCTGCTCGCGCGTGAAGCCGTATTTTGCATCCTGCGGCTTATCCATGACAAATGTCGAGATTTTGAAATCGCCGCCCGCATTGAAGCGGCAGCAGATCGTCTCCGGAATGCCGGTCAGCTGCTCGAGATAGTCGATATGCGTGATATCGTCAAGGTTGATATAGGCGCCGAGCTGATAGGCAAGCTGATAATCCGCAGCGGGCGTCACATTCGAGGAGAACATGATATCGCTGCCGGAAAAACCGCAGGCATCCGCCATCTGCAGCTCGGTCAGCGAGGAGCAGTCCACGCCGCAGCCCTCCTCCTGCAGGATTTTCAGGATAAACGGGTTCGGGGTCGCCTTGACGGCGAAGTATTCGCGGTAGCCCTTGTTCCACGCGAACGCCTGCTTCACGAGCCGCGCATTCTCGCGGATGCCGCGCTCGTCATAGATATAAAACGGTGTCGGATACTGCGCGGCGATTTCCTCCGCCTGCGCCTTTGTGATAAACGGTACTTTTTTCATTGTCATCTCTCCTGATCCTTACAAATTCGCGTTGAGCGTTTAGAGCTTTGCGAGGTGTGCAGTCGCCTTCAAAGCGGTTTCGCGCGTGCAGAACGATGAGAACCGCATCCAGCCCTGCCCCGCCGTGCCGAATCCGACACCGGGCGTGCCCGCAATACCGTACTGTCCGAGCAGCGCATCAAAGCAGTCCCACGATTCCGCGTTCTGCGGCGCCTCAAACCAGACATACGGCGCATTCTCGCCGCCGACGGAGTGAATCCCTGCGGCAGAGAGCGCCGATTTCAGAATCTGCGCATTTTCCATGTAGTAATCAATATCCGCATGCGCCGCCGCGAGACCCTCCGGCGTAAAGACCTTTGCCGCGGCACGCTGAATGATATACGAGGTGCCGTTATACTTTGTCGCCATGCGGCGGAACCACATGTCATGCAGCGATGCGCCGTCGAACCGGAGCGTTTTCGGCACAACCGTCCAGCCGCAGCGGACGCCGGTGAAGCCCGCAGTCTTCGAGAGCGAATTGATCTCGAGCGCGCAGTCCGCAGCGCCATCAATCTCGAAGATGCTGTGCGGCAGCGCAGGATCGCGGATATACGCTTCATATGCCGCGTCAAAGAGGATCAGCGCACCGTTCGCCTTTGCGTAAGCGACCCACTGTGCGAGCTGCTCTCTGCTGTAGACAGCACCCGTCGGATTGTTCGGCGAGCAGAGGTAGATGAGATCCGCATGCACGCTTGCATCCGGCATCGGCAGGAAGCCGTTTTCCTTTGTGCCTGCCGCAAAGATCACGCGTCGCCCTGCCATGATGCTCGTGTCATAGTAAACCGGGTAAACCGGATTCGGCAGCAGCACGGTGTTATCCGCATCGAACAGGTCGCAGAGGTTGCCGAGGTCGCATTTTGCGCCGTCACTGATAAAGATATCGTCCGGCGCGATCTGCGTGCCGCGCTGTGCGTAGTATCCGGCGATTGCCTCGCGCAGGAACTGCTCGCCCTGCTCGGCGCCGTAGCCGTGGAAAGTCTCCGCATGGGACATATCCTCCGCAGCGGCTTTCATCTCATCGGTGACAATGCGGCTCAGCGGACGGGTGACATCGCCGATGCTGAGCTTCAGCAGCTCGCGCTCCGGATTCGCCGCCTGAAACGCGCGGATGCGCTTTGCAACCTCCGAGAACAAATAATTCTGCTCCAGCTCCAGAGCATGATGATTGACTCTCATAACAAGTTCCTTTCGTATTTTTCGTAAGATTTCCTTTTATTGTATATCAGACTTCGATCTCGCCGCTGAAAATCAGCACGGCTTCGCCCGCCATCGTGACCGTTTCCTCGGTATAGCGGATGACCAGATCACCGCCGTTCAGATGCACCGTGATATCGGTATCCGGCTGACAGAATCCGTTTTTCACAGCCGCCGCGACCGTCGCGCAGGCACCCGTGCCGCATGCCATCGTCTCACCGGAGCCGCGCTCCCAGACACGCATCCGGAGCGTGTGTCCGTCAATCACCTGCACGAATTCCGTGTTGACCTGCTCCGGAAATGCCGGATGATGCTCGAATTCCGGTCCGATTGCAGCAAGGTCAAGCTTCTCCGGATTGTCGCCGAACACAACACAGTGCGGATTGCCCATCGACACGCAGGTGACAGTGTAGTCCCTGCCGCCGACCCTCAGGGGCTTCGCGATCATTTCCGGCTCGCCAAACTGAACGGGAATCCGGTTCGTCTCAAAGATCGCTTTGCCCATATCGACCGCCGCGCGCGTGACAACGCCGTTCTGTGTTGTCACGGTGACCGCCCGCAGACCGCTCTTTGTCTCAATGACAATCTCCTTCTTCGGGCAGATACCGTTATCGTAGAGATACTTTGCAACGCAGCGGATCGCATTGCCGCACATGTTGCCCTCGCTGCCGTCCAGATTAAACATCCGCATTTTTGCATCAGCCTGCTCCGAGGATTCGATCAGCACGAGCCCGTCGCCGCCGATGCCGAAATGCCGGTCAGAGAGCTGCACACTCAGCGATTCCGGCGCAGATATGCGCTTTTCCATGCAGTCCACATAAATATAATCATTGCCGCAGCCGTGCATTTTCACGAACGAAATGCGGCGCTTTGCCGTTCTCAGGTGGTTCATATTCATCAGCTCCACATTGGAATCCCGATAGCCGGTGTGCAGGCAGTTCGCGACCGCCGCCGCCGTATCGGTGCAGGTCAGGCAGGGAATCCCGAGCTCGACCGCCTTCTTCCGGATCTTTGCGCCGTCACGGGCAGCCATGCGCGCATTCGCATCCGTAGACACAATATAGCGGATTGTGCCGTTCTCCATCAGCGTAAATGTTTCGGTATCGCCGCTGTGCAGCTTGCTGAGCGTATGCACCGCGAGCCCTGCGCGGTTGAGTGCTGCCGCGGTGCCCGCCGTCGCATAGAGCACAAATCCGAGCCGTGCGAATTTCCGCGCAATCTCAACGATATCCGGTTTATCCGCATCACAGACCGTCAGCAGGACGCCGTTGCGGTTTCTGCCGTTGTCCTCGAGCCGGTAGCCTGCCGCACGCAGACCTTTGTAGAGCGCCTCGGTCAGCGTTTTGCCGATGCCGATGACCTCGCCGGTCGATTTCATTTCCGGACCGAGCTGCGATTCGCCGCCGATCTTCTGGAACGAGAACACCGGAACCTTGACCGCGGTAAAGGGCGTGGATTTGTAGTAGCCGGTGCCGTATTCCATTTCGGCGAGCTTCTCGCCGAGGCAGACGCGCATGGCGCAGTCACAGAGCGGCAGTCCGATCAGCTTGCTCATGAACGGCACGGTTCGCGATGCGCGCGGGTTGACCTCGATTACATACAGCGACTGCCCTTTGACAATATACTGCAGATTGATCAGCCCGACCGCATGCAGCCCGAGACAGATTTTCTTCGTATCTGTGAGGATTTTCTTTCGCATATCATCGTCGATGTGAACCGGCGGGCAGATCGCGATCGAATCGCCGGAATGCACGCCCGTGCGCTCGATATGCTCCATGATGCCCGGAATGAGGATATCCTGCCCGTCACAGATCGCATCGACTTCGATCTCCGTACCGCGGATATACTGGTCGATCAGCACAGGGTTATCAATGCCGTCTGCGAGGATGTTCTGCATGAACGCGAGCACATCGCTTTCCTCAAATGCGATGTTCATATTCTGTCCGCCGAGGACATACGAGGGGCGCACCAGCACCGGCAGACCGAGCTTTTTGACCGCCTCACGCGCTTCATCCAGCGTATTGACCGTACAGCCGCGCGGGCGCTCGATCTGCAGCGATTCCAGCAGCGCGTCAAAGCGCTCGCGGTCCTCTGCAAGGTCAATGCTGTCCGCCGAAGCACCGAGCAGTCTGTATCCGGCTTCTTCGATCGTGCGGGCAAGCCGGATCGCAGTCTGTCCGCCGAATGCCGTCACAACCCCGACCGGCTGTTCAAGCGCGAGAATCGAAAGCACATCCTCGGGCGTCAGCGGCTCAAAGTAGAGGCGATCCGCGGTATCAAAATCCGTTGAAACGGTCTCGGGATTGTTGTTGATCAGCACAACCTCGTAGCCGGAATCCTTGAGCACCTGCACGCAGTGAACAGCGGAATAGTCAAACTCGATGCCCTGCCCGATCCGGATCGGACCGCTGCCGAGCACCACGACTGTTTTATGTTCCCTGTCCGCGAGAAACTGCGCCGCTTCATTTGCAGCGCCGTCCGCATCCGGCAGGCAGACACCGTAGAAATACGGCGTTTCTGCTTCAAATTCGCCCGCGCAGGTATCGACCATGCGGTAGATCGGGCGATACTTTTTCTGCGGCAGTTCCCGTCCGGAAATGGCAGTGATCGCTGCATCGGGATAGCCAAACCGCTTTGCTGTCCGGTAGAGATCATCCGTGAGCGGCGTATTCTCAAGCGCCGTTTCGCAAACAACGAGATTGCAGATTTTATGCAGAAACCATGCGTCAATCTTCGATAATGCGTGGATTTTCTCAACCGTGATCCCGCGCCGCAGCGCCTCTGCAGCGGCAAACAGACGGATATCATCCGCATGCACCAGATGAGTCAGCAGCTCCGCTTCCGGCATTTCACGCAAACTGCGGACAAGCAGCGCGCTGTGCTTGATTTCCGCGCCGCGCAGCGCTTTGAGCAGCGCGGATTCAAAGGTATCAGAAATCGCCATGACCTCGCCGGTCGCTTTCATCTGTGTGCCGAGCTGATGCGATGCACCCGCGAATTTCTCGAACGGGAATTTCGGCATTTTGACCGCAACATAATCCAAAGCAGGTTCAAATGCTGCGGTTGTTTTGCCCGTCACCTTGTTTGCGATTTCGTATAAACGATAGCCGACGGCAATCTTTGCGGCGACCTTTGCAATCGGGTAGCCTGACGCTTTGGATGCGAGCGCAGAGGAACGCGAAACACGCGGATTGACCTCAATCACGGCATATTCAAAGGAATCGGGATTCAGGGCGAACTGGCAGTTGCATCCGCCTTCAATTTTCAGTACCTCCGCGATTTTCAGTGCAGCTGTGCGGAGCATCTGATACTCCTTGTCCGAGAGCGTGACAGCCGGAGCAATGACGATGGAATCGCCCGTGTGAATGCCGACCGGATCAAAGTTTTCCATCGAGCAGACGGTGATTTTGTTGCCGTCCGCATCGCGCACAATCTCAAATTCGATCTCCTTCCAGCCGGCAATGCAGCGTTCCACAAGGATCTGATGAATCGGCGAAAGGCGCAGACCGTTCTCCGCAATATTGTCAAATTGATCGGGCGTTTCCGCGATACCGCCGCCCGTTCCGCCAAGCGTAAACGCCGGTCGGATGATCACCGGATAGCCGATTTCCGCAGCGATCTGCCGCGCAGTATCCATATCCTCCGCAATGCCGGAGGGAATGCAGGGCTGTCCGATCGAATCCATCGTCTCCTTGAACAGCTTTCTGTCCTCCGCCTTCGCGATCGTCTCCGGATTTGCACCGAGCAGCCGGATGCCCTGCGCAGCAAGAAAACCGCTTTCAGCGAGCTCCGCGCAGAGGTTCAGACCGGTTTGTCCGCCGAGTCCTGAGAGAATGCTGTCCGGCTTTTCTTTCAGGCAGATGCGCTTGATGACCTCGGATTTGAGCGGTTCCATGTAGATTTTGTCGGCGATCCGGCTGTCTGTCATGATCGTTGCGGGGTTTGAGTTGACGAGCACAACTTCGATGCCGTCCTCCTGCAGTGCGCGGCATGCCTGCGTTCCGGAGTAATCAAACTCCGCTGCCTGCCCGATGACAATCGGTCCCGAGCCGATCACCAGAACCTTATGAATATCACGATTCAGCGGCATTTCTGTACCTCCATCATCTGCACAAATTCGTCAAATATGAACGCCGTATCCTGCGGACCGGCACAAGCCTCCGGATGAAACTGCACGGAGATTGCCGGTATCTTTTTGTACCGCAGTCCCTCGCAGGTGTTGTCATTCAGGTTGACATACAGCAAATCCGCGGTCTCCGTGCAATGCGCATTTTTAGGATCATATTGCACCTGATATCCGTGATTCTGCGTTGTGACCGCCATGCGCTTCGTCTCGAGATTCAGCACCGGCTGATTTGCGCCGCGGTGTCCGAATTTGAGCTTTGCCGTCGGGATGCCGTTTGCAAGCGCAAGCAGCTGATGTCCCAGACAGATCGCCATGATCGGGATTTGCAGCGTCATGATCTTCTGCAGCTCCGCAATGATCTCCGGATTATCCGCTGGATCACCTGCGCCGTTCGAGAGCATGATGCCGTCCGGATGAAGTACCGCAATATCCTCATATTTTGTACCCGTAGGCACAACCGTGACACGGCAGCCGCGTTCAGCAAGCGAACGCGCGATGTTCGCCTTTGCACCGAAATCGAGCAGCACCACATGATACGTCGCGTCTGCTTCTCCGACTGTATACGGCTCCGTGCAGGTTGTATTTCTCACGGCATCGGTCACGCGATATCCACGTATCTGCGCAATATTCGCAAACTCCGGCGAATTACAGATCATTCCGTTCATTGTGCCGTGATCCCGCAGGACTCTTGTCAGCGTTCTTGTATCAACGCCGGTCAAAACCGGAATATCCTGCTCAGCAAGCCAATCCGCAAGCTGACCTTTGCAGCGGAAATTTGACGGCGCATCACACATTTCCGAGACAATATAAGCCGAAAGAAATGCCTTTCGGGATTCAAAATCCGCCGGTATCACGCCGTAATTTCCGATCAGCGGAAAGGTCTGCACAACTGCCTGTCCGTAATAGCTCGGGTCGGTCAGTGTTTCCAGATAGCCGTTCATTCCGGTTGCAAATACAATTTCAGCGGTGACATCCCGCTTTGCACCGAACCGTTTTCCGCGGAAAACCATTCCGTTTTCCAGCACAAGACAGCCCTCATTGACATCCATGATTCATTTCCTCACTTCCGATATTTACACGGCAAGCCGCACTGCTTCTGCAATGCGGCGCCGCAATATTATTATAATTATACACTGTAAAGCAGATCGGCATAGGTCGGGAAGGGCTGATATTCCTTTGCCGTCAGAGGCTCAAGCTGATCGGCTGCTGCACGCAATTCGTTCATTGCGGGAATGATCGTATCGCGGCAGTAGTAGGACGGATGCTCGTTATCATAGAGCCCGATCATCGCCTGCTCGAGTGCCTCGGTCTTTGCTGCAATCTCGTCCGTCAGTGCGCTGACTCTGCGGAGCAGATCGGTCTCGGCAAGTCCCTGAACGCCGAGCTCCTTCTTCTTCATCGCGTAATCGGCAAGTGCTTCGCCGTAACGGAATCCCGCAGGAATGATCTGCGTGCGTGCCATGTCGATCATGGTGTTTGCCTCAATTGCGATGAGCTTCGTGTAGTTTTCGAGCAGGATGTCCTTGCGCGAAACGACCTCGCTGTGATTATAAACGCCGAACCGCTTGAACAGCGCGACATTCTTTTCCGTTGCAAATGCGTGCATTGCATCTGCTGTTGTACGGAGATTCAGCAGTCCGCGGTGCTCTGCCTCGACAACCCATTCCTGCGAATAGTTGTTGCCGTTGAAGATGATTCTGCCGTGTGCTTTCAGCGTATCTGCGAGGATATCCTGCACAGCCTTTGCGATATCCGCTTTGCCCTCGAGCTGCTCCGCAATATTGCTGAGCGCTTCGGCAAAGATCGTGTTGAGTGCGATATTGGTATCCGCGATCGAGTTCTCGGAGCCGAGCATACGAAACTCGAATTTGTTGCCCGTGAATGCCATCGGCGAGGTGCGGTTGCGGTCGGAGGTATCCTTTTTGAAATCGGGGAGAACATGAACGCCGGTCGTCAGCGTTTCGCGGTGCTTGTGTTCATCTCTGCCCTCTGCAGCCGCCTCAAGCTGAAGCTGGAGGTCATCGCCGAGGTAAACCGAAACGATTGCAGGCGGCGCTTCATTTGCGCCGAGACGGTGATCGTTGCCAGCAGATGCAACCGACATCCGCAGCAGATCCTGATGCTCATCCACTGCCGCAACAACCGCTGCGACCATCAGCAGGAACAGGCGCTTACGCTCCGGCGTTTTGCCCGGCGCAAAGAGGTTGATGCCGGTATCGGTCGAGAGCGACCAGTTATTGTGCTTGCCGCTGTCGTTGACGCCTGCAAACGGCTTTTCGTGCAGCAGGCACATCAGACCGTGCCGTTCCG
>JAFWUX010000058.1 GCA_017523995.1 Oscillospiraceae bacterium
GTTTGTTACATGACTTTCAAATTCTGAGTCTGCAATGTAGGTGAAATCTCCGACGATAATATTCGGATTCTTAATCGTCGGCTTGACGTATATTTCTTTATCATATCCGGCTATTGGATGAATGTTGTTCGGATTTGGAACGATTCCGTCTTTCATTTCATCTGCCTCCATAAACTTCGGTTTGTCTTTGCAACAATTATAGCAAATATTCTCTGTTAAGTCAATAAAAATGCCATAGTACTTCTGACTGTATATCAGAAATACTATGGCTCAAAACTTCTTTATGCGTACCGACCTGACGCAGGAGCGGCTTTCGCTTTGGCGCAAACCATTCGGGAACAAAACCACGCGGTTTGCGTCTGTATCAGTGACGGGGCAGAGACGCATGAAACAGGATCACCAAGGTGTGCAGTTTTACGCGCAATCCGCCGGAGATGCCGCGCCGATCTCTGCGATGATGCGCGCGGCGGTCTGATCGAGAAATGCCCGATCAAGCGCGCTGATATAATAGGTTTCCAGTTCATCGTGTATGCGCAGGGCGTCGGCAAGCAGCGAGATCACAGTCTGTTCGGTATGCGCGGCGGTCTTGCTGCAGAAGCGGATCAGGGAGCGATGTTTCCGCAGAATCTCCGCATCGTAAAAGCGCTGCATCCGGATGCATGAGACCGGCGCCGGCAGGTCGGGCGGCGCGGAGCCCGTCACTGCGGCGACCGTCAGGTGCTGCTGCGGCAGAATCACCGTGACAGGCGGAAAATCCGGTCGGGTGAGCTCCTGCGTCACCTCGCAGACCGCGCCGCAATCTGCCGCATATTCTGCGAGCGACTGCAGCAGCATCGCTGAGCCGACCCGCATCGGATCATGTACGAGGATCAGGTCAAAGTCCTCCGGCAGATACCGCACCCGACCGGCAGGGGTCAGCGCCATGCTCTGCCGTCTGCGGATTTCGCCCTGTGTACCGGCATTTTTCGGGATCAGGCGTCTGCCGAGCCGCGCGGCAAATCCGCGGAGCTTCTGTGTATCGAGCGCACGGCTGCCGGTCTCCGCGATGATCGCCTCGAACTCTGCAATGCCCGCGATGCCCTTGCGCGCCTGTTGATGCGCCGCCTGATTTTCACGATACAGCCGCAGAATCTCCGGCGCATGTGTGCGGAGCGGTGCAGGGGACAATCCCGCCGCGAGATCGACCGTCTCGCCGGTGACAAAGGGGAGCGGCGTGCTCGCTTCATGCGGCGCGGTTGCATCCGCGAGGAAGATGCCGCGGTCCTCGAGTACAACTGCGTCCAGCGAGTGCGGATCGGATGCGCAGTGCCAGCAGGAGACATGCTCTCCTGCGAATGCGGCGGCGGTCTTTTTCATCAGCGTGGATTTGCCCGTGCCAGGTCCGCCTTTCAGATAGTATCCGTGATAACTGCGGTGTGCCTCCCAGAAGGATGTGACGAATCCTGCCGGTGAAGCACCGCCTAAAAAGTAAGTTCTCTGCATATTGACCTCCCAGAAATTGCGGCTGTGCCGTTTGCTTTAGTTTATGCAGATTGGGGCAAATTGCTACAAAATCGGGCTGCATCCGCCGCGATTTCGGGGAGAGGGTATATTCTAATGTTTTTTGTTTGACAAATTTTGCGTTTTCGTGTATAATAACGGAGACATAAGGTGAAAATGGAATGGAATGAGGAGAGATTAGATTGGAGAATCATTTGCGGCTGCGCGACCTTTTGCTGCTGGTCTGCGCGCCGTTGACTGTGCTGCTCTGCTGCAGCTGCGGCGAAATCATCACGCCGCCCGAGGACTCCGAAGCGCTGCTGCCGGAAAATGTTGTCCAGAGCATTCTCGGCGCAACCACGGAGACCGTTGTGACCACAACCGTCACGCTGAATCCGGTCTGGCAGGAGCGTGCGATCGGCAATTACAACGGCAACAACGGCATCGTGATTGAGGGTGTGCCGCATTATACGCAGTTCACCAAATATCTGACGGCATGCGAATCGCTTGCGTCGGTTTCGGTGCTGCAGTATTACGGTGTGGATATCGACATCGACACCTTTATTGATGATTATCTGCCGCGAGCAAAGTATCCCGATTACGGCAGGGACGGCGAGCTGCACGGCGCAAGTCCGTGGGAGTTTTTCATCGGTGATCCGCGGGATGCGGGCGGTTTCGGCTGCTACAATACGGCGATCGTCAAGGCAATCAACAAGTTTGCGGACGGTCTTGCGGTTCCGCTGGACGGCCTTTCGATCGACGATCTCTGCAGCGAGTACATCGACAAGGGTCAGCCGGTGATCTTCTGGGGCTCGATCCATATGCAGCGGCCGTATGTCAGTGAATTTCAGTGGATACTGCCGAACGGCGAGCTCTATCAGTTCATCAATCCGGAGCACGCGCTTGTGCTGATCGGCTATGATGATGAATGGTATTATTTCTGCGATTCAATGTCGGAGAAGGATGTCACGCCTTATAACAAGCAGGCGGTCGAAGCGGCATATGAGGCACTGGGGGAGCAGGCGGTTGTGATTGACCCGCTGATTCTCGAAGCCCTGCCGCAGCGCATGCGCGTTCCGGTCACGAATGCAGATGAAGACGGGGAGGAAGTTGAAATTGCAGCTGCCGAATGATGTGTTTATCCTGTTCAGTTTTCTGAATACACAGCTCCGCGATACGGGCATGACACTTGCAGAGTTCTGCGAGGAGCATCAGCTTGATCAGGAGGCGCTGACCGAAAAACTGCGCGCCGCCGGTTTCCGCTACGATGACTCCCAGCGCCGGTTCCGGTGATAGAGGTATCGCTTCGCGATGAATTTGTAATGGGCTCCGCCCAAACCCGCCAAAGGGTCACTGACCCTTTGGAATCCCATTTTTATATGTGATACAGGAAAAGCCGCTCAATTTTCGCATTGCGCAGAATTGAGCGGCTTCATTCTATTTCAACATAAAATGGGGGGCGGGCAGCCCGTTTGATACCGGACTATCCCTTTGCGGCTTTCGTTTTTTCGATCTGGAGGCGGATGAGCGCGGACTGATAACCGATCTCCAGCGCATAGAATGTCTTGGAGACAATGCGGTAGAGCGGTGTGCGCTCGAGCTTGAGCTTCTGTCCGATTCTGGTTGCCGTGCCGCAGATCTTCCGCAGCGAGAAGTGCTTGAGTGTCCAGACCGTCATGCGTGTGCCGAAGCGTCCGCGCGGCGGTTTGATCTTCGATTCCTCCTGATCATGGGAATGCTTTTTCTCTTTGGATTTTCCGTCCGATTCACTGCTCTCACCGGAATCGGCGCTGTGTGCTGCGGAATCCTCGCCGTGGTCGCTGACGGTAAACTCTGACTCGGCAACGTCAAACGCGGTGTCCGAAGCATCAACCGCAGTGATGCGCAGCTCGTATTCGCCGTCCGGCAATGTGGAAAAGATCAGCTTTTTCGTGAAAAATCCGGTGAGCTTGTAGTCGCGCGCATGCGGATAGACCGAGACAGTCTGCACCGGTTCGCCGGGCTTGCTGAGATCGTAGATCGCGCCGGTGATCGAGCGGATGACCGAGTCTGAGCTGATCGTGCCTGCAATTGTGAAGTTTGAGCCGGATTTGAGCGTACCGCTCGGCAGCTCGGAGTTGAGGAGTGCAGCGGAGTGGTTGAAGAAGCTGTATGTATAGCAGATGTTGCAGTCAACGGTTGTGCGGATGCCGGGCGCTCTGCCGCATCCGGAATACTGCCAGATTGTCGCCTCGGCGGAGAGATCGTGCCCTGCGGGGCTGGAAAGACCGTTTACCGAGTTGAAGTAGTTTGCCTCCCAGATCGGGTAACCGGCATCCTGAAGCTGTTTGCGGTCGATACACTCATTGAAGAACGCGGAGCTCGAGTAGACACCCGCCGTGTGACCGGCATCCTCGATCATCTCGAGACCTGTCAGCAGCGCCGGCATGAAAACGCTCGGGGAGAGGTGCTCCTGCCGCGATGCGGATTCCATATCGAGAAAGACCGGAAACTCAAAGGATTTATCCTTGAGAAAGCTCAGCATATAAGAGACATCCTCCTCGAATTCCTCGGTGCTGGCGGCGTCGGTGAACATGTAGCAGCCGACGGCAAGACCTGCTTTTTTCGCGGCGGCATAGTTCGTTTCAAAGGTCGCATCGACCTCCCAGTCATCATAGGCGCGGATGACCTTGCAGCAGCGGATGATCACGAATTTGACATCGCTTTGCGCGAGTTCCTCCCAGTTGATCTCCTCCTGATATTTGGAGATGTCGATACCGAGAATCTCGGCGGCGGCTTTCGCCGGTGGAGCGCTATCCTGCAGCGTACCGGTCAGCAGAATGACGAACATGACCACGGCGGTCAGCACCGCGCCCAGACGGCGCAGAATACGATCCAAGATACCACTCCTTTCCGAAAAAATTACAATCTTATATATTATAGCACATTTTGGCAGAAATTGCAAGATTTTTGCGTGATTTTCCGCAGCCGCCGCGATGCTGTCTGATTCCCTGCCCGCTGCCGGTGATATTTCCGCAGATTCCGCAGCCGCATACATACAGAAAACCGCTGAAATGCACGGAACAGCGCATTTCAGCGGTTTGCCTGATTTACCGGACGCAGATGCGGTTTCTGCCCTCGGATTTTGCGTTGTAGAGCGCCTGATCGGCACGCTCGAACCATGTCTCGAGCACATCCCTGCGCAGCAGCGCAGAGGCACCGACGCTGCATGTGATCGAGCCTGCTGTCTCAAATTCCGCTTCTTCGATGCTTTTGCGGAGCAGTTCGGCGGTTTCCGCGAGTGCATCGCCGTCGAGATCATAGACAACGGCAGCAAATTCCTCGCCGTCCCAGCGCCCGAATGCAGCATTCTTCTCCTTGAGCGCATCCTGCACGATTTCTGCGAAACGGATCAGCGTGGTGTCACCGACCGCATGACCGAAGCGGTCATTGACGGTCTTGAAATGGTCGATATCGAGGATCAGCAGCGAGACCGGTGTGCTGTCCTTGTGATTCGCCTCGATCGCGTTGCAGAGCTCGGTTTCGAGACGTCCGTGGTTGAAGATTTTGGTCATCGGGTCGCGCGAGGCGAGCTCCTCATAGTGCTTGAGCGTTGCCTGCATGCTGACTGTCGTATCGTGGATATTCTGCACCATGTAGACAAAGCGGTAGTCATTTTCATTGGTGGTATCCATGCGCCCGAAGATCAGCTTGACCCAGATGAACACGCCGTCGAGATTCTGCATCTGGATATCGAAGGATTCGATGTGTCCCGGTGCAAAATGCGTGCGCAGATATTCCGGATCGGATTTTTTGAGGAACTTTGGCTGATCTTTTTCGAGGAACATCTTGGAGATCATCTGCCGCCATGCGGAGTAGCTGATTTCCGGATTCATCGTGTCCTCGGAGACCTCTGTCAGCGAGATGCTGCTGGTTGTATCATGCGTCAGATCAAAACACATGGAATAGAGATAGATATTCTGGATTGTGTTGACCTTTTTCAGCGTGTCGGCGTCATCCTCGCAGGCGCTTGCATCGAGCTCGTCCAGCAGGATCAGGCTGAGCGCCGTACCTTCGATCGGCTGGATCATCATCTGCACGATATGCGGCTCGTCATGGACCAGCAGATTGAGCCGCTTGCTGCTTTTTCCGGTGAAGCTGCCGAAAATGGGGATGAAGACCTGATAATCCTCCGTGATGCCTTTATCCGACTTGTTGAAGTGGAACCAGAGCTTCTGGATCAGCTCCAGATAGGTTCCGTTTTCATCGAGCAGCTCCGCAAAGATGCCGCGCCGCACGAGCGCACGGTAGGAATCCGCTTTCTGGTCTGCAATGACCATTGCCCCGACGGAATTTCCGAAGTAATCCAATGCCTTCCCGAATGTGATTTGATCCATGTTTTGCATACAGCACCATCCTTTTTGTCTTTGGGCGGCGGTGATATAAAATATGCCGTCCTGTCATAATCGTTATTTGTATTATAGCATATTGCACAGAAAAATTCAATAACAAATTATGAATAAATGAAAAATGACACAGAAGATGCGTTTTTTTGTGCAACATGCGCTGCGTTCCGGCAGGGGCTTGCCGTTTTCGCGAAAACGTGCTATAATAAAAATGTATGTGCCTGCATGAAAGGATGAATCAGATGCAGAATGAGGAGCAGCTCCGGCGCGCGGAGCAGAAATATGACGAACTGACCGAGCGGCTGCAGGACGGCAGTATTGCAGCGGATCCAGCAAAGCTTGCATCGCTCATGAAAGAATAT
This sequence comes from Oscillospiraceae bacterium, assembly GCA_017523995.1. Next base: position 6,227 of record JAFWUX010000058.1, read on the forward strand.
AAACAATTGACGCCGGTTGTGGAGGCGTACCGCAGCTATATCGCCTGCCGTGATTCGGTCGCGGAGCTCGATGCGCTGCTTGCCGATCCGGAGACCGATGCCGAATTCCGCAGCATGGCGCAGGAGGAGCGGCTTTCGGAGACCGCAAAGCTTGCGGAGCTTGAAACCGAAATCCAGAAGCTGCTGATGCCTGAGAATGAAGCCGACAGCCGCAATGTCATCGTTGAGATCCGCAGCGGCGCGGGCGGCGAGGAGGCTGCACTCTTTGCGCATTCGCTGCACCGGATGTATTCGATGTATGCGGAGCGGCAGGGCTGGCAGCAGACTGTTATGAATCTCAGCGAGACCGAGCTTGGCGGCACAAAGGAAGTGACCTTCTCGCTCGCGGGCGACCATGTCTACGCGAAGATGAAATTCGAGAGCGGTGTCCACCGCGTGCAGCGCGTGCCAGAGACCGAATCGCAGGGCAGGGTGCACACCTCAACGGTGACTGTCGCCGTGCTGCAGGAGGTCGAGGATGTTGAACTGGAGCTGAACCCGAATGATCTGCGGATTGATGTGTTCCGCTCGAGCGGCGCAGGCGGTCAGCATATCAACAAAACATCATCTGCGATCCGCGTGACGCATATCCCGACCGGCATGGTTGTCGAGTGTCAGGATGAGCGTTCGCAGTATAAAAACAAGGACAGAGCGCTCGCCGTGCTGCGTGCGCGGCTCTATGCAAAGGCGCAGGCGGAGCAGGATGCACAGGTCGCTGCGGAGCGCCGCGGACAGGTCGGCTCCGGTGACCGTTCGGAAAAAATCCGCACCTATAATTTTCCGCAGTCGCGCCTGACCGATCACCGCATCGGCTTTTCGCTCTACCGCCTCGATGATGTCATGAACGGCGATCTCGACGCGGTCTTTGATGCGCTGATGCAGGCGGAGCAGGCGGAGAAGCTGGCAGGCGGCGCGGAATAAAAAGCGCACATAAGAGAAATGATCAGAATACAGAGGTGAACGTATATGCTGTCAAAGCCGGAAAACGGATGGACTGTTTTTTCGCTGGGGGATTTTCAGGCGGAGGTCAGCTATCTGGTCGATATCCCGTTCGACTGGCTGATTTCCTGTAAAAACGCACTGCAGCACAATATTCCCGCTTCGTTTTTTCTGGAGCTTGAGGGAGAATCCTGCATCGTGACTTCATACGGATATGATACGCATATGATCATCCGAAATCATGATGACGAATACACGCTCAAAACCGTTCACGGTGTCAATTTCATGGATGTATCCGGAATGCTGCTGAAAGACATCAGGCTGTATTTTGATGACTGGGTGACATGGTATGATTTTGAACAGACAGAAGCCGATTTTGCACGCAGACGGGCTGCGCTGAAAGCCTTGATCGAGGAAACAGAAACGTATCTTGCAGCCTGCGCGAAACGTTCGGAGAAGCCGGTGCAGAATTCGCCGGAGCATGCGTGATATTATGAGGTATCTGGAATACGGCGGCAGCAATCAGAGAACCGTGATGCTGCTGCACGGCGGCGGTCTGGCGCCGTGGAATTACCGGAAAGCGGCTGAGATGCTGCAAAGCGATTTTCGCGTGATTCTGCCGGTACTGGACGGTCACGCAGGCAGCGACTGCCATTTTACAACGATAGAAAGCAGCGCCGCGGAGATGATTGCGTTTATCCGTGAAAATCTTGGCGGAACGGTCGAGCTGCTCGGCGGATTGTCGCTCGGCGGTCAGATTCTGCTGGAGATGCTTTCGCAGCAGGGGGATATCTGCCGCCATGCACTGATTGAAAGTGCAATGGTCATCCCTGCAAAGCTGACACATGCGCTTGCTGCGCCTGCGTTCGGGTGCAGCTATCCGCTGATCCGGCAGAAATGGTTTGCGAAATTACAGTTCCGGCAGCTGCGGATGGATGCAGAATATTTTGCGGATTATTACCGCGATACCTGCGCGGTTGAAAAAGCGGACATGATCGCGTTTATGAAAGCGAATACATCGTATCAGCTGAAAAAATCCGCCGGAAATTGCTCGGCGGATGTACATATTTATTATGGTGAAAAGGAAGTTTCCGGCATACGGCACTCTGCGGAACGCATACACAGCGCGATGCCGGAGAGTGTTTTGACGGAACTGCCCGGCATGTATCACGGAGATTTTTCGATCAATCATCCGGAGCTGTATGTCAGGGCGATTCGTGAAATTTGCGGGGATTGCCCGCGAAAGGATTGATACCACTTGAAAACCAAGCTTTTACAGGAAAATGAGATCGAAGAAGCCGCGGCGCTGATCCGGCAGGGCGAGCCTGTCGGGATGCCGACGGAAACGGTCTACGGGCTTGCCTGCGATGCCGGAAATCCCGATGCCGTGCGCAAGGTCTTTGCGGCAAAGGGGAGACCTGCGGACAATCCGCTGATCGTACATATTGCGAATATCGCGGACTGGGCGCCGCTTGTCAGAGAGATTCCGCCGCTGGCGCAGAAGCTCGCAGAGCGGTTCTGGCCCGGCCCGCTGACGATCATTCTGCCGCGGACGGAGCGTGTCCCTGCGGTGACGGCAGGCGGGCTGGATTCAGTCGGCGTGCGGTTTCCGGCGCATCCGGTGGCGCAGGCATTTATCAAAGCGTGCGGCGTGCCGATTGCGGCACCCTCGGGCAACCGCTCCGGCAGTCCGAGCCCGACAACCTCTGCGCATATGATGCAGGATATGGACGGGCGCATTCCGGCGATCGTCGAGGGCGGAAGCTGTCTCTGCGGCGTGGAATCGACGGTCATTGTTCTCGATGATGCGGAGACTGTCCGTGTGCTGCGGCCGGGATTTGTCACGCCGGAGCAGCTGCAGACCGTCGCTAAGCGCGTAATCGTCGATGATGCCGTGCTCGCGCAGATTTCTCCGGATACGGTTGTGCGCTCGCCGGGCATGAAGTATAAGCATTACGCGCCGAATGCGCAGGTGACACTGGTGCATGGCGACAGCGCGGCATTTTTGCGGTATATGCAGCCGCGGGTTGCAGAAGGTGTCTGCGCGCTGGTGTTCGATTCCGATGCAGAAGCGTGCAAAGCGCAGGGGATTCCCTATCAGACCTACGGCGATACCGATGAAGCGCGTGCGGCGGCATTCTTTGCGGCGCTGCGCGATGCCGATGCGGCACATATCACGCACCTCTATGTCCGTGCACCGCGGACAGACGGCGTCGGGCTGGCGGTCTATAACCGGCTGATCCGTGCCGCCGGATACGATGTCGAGCAGGCATAAAGGCGCAGCGGAACCCGGCCGCGTGTGCCGGATTCCGCTGCAAGGCAAAGCTTGAATGAAAATTGGAAGGCTTATGGGGAGTATGAGACTGCGGTCCTGCTCCCGTCAGCAGGGCACACAGTTTAAAACGGGATACCGCTGTTTCCTGTCAGGTGAAAACGCGGCTGCAGGGGATGCTTATTTGACGGTCACAACGCCGCTGAGCGTGGTGTACTGATATGCGCCGGCTGTGATCTTGTCATCGTCATTGGAGTAGCAGCATTCCGTGCTGACGAACTCCGTCCATGTCGGATCGACGGTGAGCTTGAAGCAGTCGCCGGATTTTGCATCCTCGGGGATGGTGTAGCTGTAATTTGCGATGATGTAGCCGTTTTCGATATTGAAGTCATTTGCCTCTGCGGCAACTACAATGCCCCTGTTGTCTTCGGCATTGGGATTTGTAACAACGCAGGAGTAATTTTCATTCCAGCCCAGATCCTCCGCGATGTTCGAGGTGAGGTCTGCCGGTGTCAGTGCCGGATCATGCGAGACTGTGAGCTGGAAACCTGCGAGCTTCGGGAGTCCTGCGACATAGACCGGAACCGTGACGGTTTCGCCTGCCTTGCCCGATGCGCAGCCGATTTCGATATAGAGACCGCGCAGCGCGAAAAGCTTGTCATTCTGTACATTCTTGCCGTAGTTTTCGGTGTCCTCCGGGTTTTCGCTGACGGAGATCTGTCCGAAATGGCTGCCGTCCTCATAGGAGACGGTGCGGAACTCTGCCCAGAGCGGCTGACCGCCTGCGAGTGTCTGGCAGTAGTAGCTGAGGATGCTTGCGGCATCTTCGAGTCCGATTTCGCCGTCCATGTTGATATCGGCGGCCTGTGTATCATCGGTGACAGCCTTGTCCGCATTGCCGGACATGGACTGAACATATAACTGCAGCGTATCCTGTGCATCGGCAGCATTCACAACCATATCATGATTGAGGTCGCCCATGAGCTGCACGGATGCTTCGGAAGCGGCAGAGGCGGAGATCACACTGCACATGCTCAATGCAGCGGCAGAGGCGCAGACTGCGCCGAAAATTCTGGCTGTTGCTTTCATATTCGATTGCTCCTTTTATTCGGGGGGGAGCGGTGCGGCGGGGAAATGAACCGCACCGCTCAGGAATCTCATTATTTTACAGTGACAATGCCGTCGAGCGAGGTGTACTGATAAGAACCGCTGTCGATCATCTTGGTATCGCTGACCTTGACGAAGGTGCAGTCATTCGAGACGAACTTTGTCCAGCCCTGATCGACTGTGATTGCATAGCGGTCGCCGGACTTGGCATTCTCCGGAATCTGGTAGCTGAACTCCGCGAGTACGAAGCCGTCTGCGAGCGAGACATTCCATGCCTGCGCAGCGACAACAATGCCCTGATTGGTATCTGCCGCCGGATTGCAGATCGGCTCGTCATCCGGATTCCAGCCCTCCTGCTGGTTGATCTTGGATTCAATATCCAGCAGTTTCAGCGGCTGCTCGTGGAAGACCGAAAGCTGGAAACCTGCGAGCGCCGGAACGCCTGCGACATAGACCGGAACTGTGACGGTCTCGCCCGGCTTGCCGGATGCGCAGCCGATCTCGAGATACATGCCGCGCAGTGCAAAGGCACGCTCAACCTGGATCGGGTTGCCGTTGTCATCAAGGATCTGCTCGCCGGTTTCCGGATCAAAGAGGTACATCGGTGCGAAGCCGTTGCCGTCCTGATAGGATACCTTGCGGAATTCCGCCCAGAGCGGCTGACCGCCCGCAAGCGTCTGGCAGTAGTAGCTGAGAATGCCGGATGCATCCTCGATATCAATCTTGCCGTCCATATTGATATCGGCGTTTTCTGTTTTCTCGGTAACGGCATCATCTGCGTTGCCTGCGACTGTGGAAACATAGACTGACAGCGTCTCCTGTGCGTCTGCTGCATCGACCTTCAGGTCATTGTTCATATCGCCCATGATGCGGAGCGAGGCGCCGGATTCGGCAGAGGCAGGAACAAGGCTGCACATGCTCAGTGCGATGGCAGATGCGCAGATGGTTCCGAGAATTCTGATAGATTTCTTCATAGTAGATCTCTCCTTTTCAATGTCTGTGTTCGGGAAGACTTGAAACGTCTGCGGCGCGGCTGATACGGTTCCGCCCCGCTTGTCTCGGAAACAATAACAGGGCGGCAAATGTCTCAGAAAAAAACGCAAATCGGCAAAACATACAAAGTAAATCCCGGGAAATTGTGCAGTCTGCCGATTTGCAATGCACATCGGGACTTTTCACCCTGCGGATTGTTCCGTATATAGGGAAGATTCAGAAACGGAAGGAAGTGGGATGATGCAGGATGATGCATTCACCTTACTTTATCAGAAATACGCAAATTTTGTATATAGTATTGCACTTTCCTATCTGAAGAATCCGGCGGAGGCTGAGGATGTCACGGCAGATGTATTTGTCAAGCTGCTGGAATCCGATCTCAGCTTTCCGGAAGATACTGCGGCGCGTGCGTGGCTTGCGACCGTGACGCGGAATCATTGCAAAAACCTGCTCCGGCACTGGCTGCGGAACAAACGTGAGGCCGAGGAGGTCATGGAGCAGATTCCTGTCAGAGATCAGTCCGCGGAGCTGCGTTCCGTTATGGATGCACTCCTGAAGCTGCCGGAAAAATACCGGCTGCCGCTGATGCTTTTTGCGGTGGAGGGATATTCCGTGCGGGAAACCGCAGAGATTCTTCATTTGAATGAAAGTACTGTCCGCACCCGGATTGCAAGGGCGCGGGATTTGATCCGAAAAGAAACGGGGGTGGAGAACGCATGAAACAGCAACAGCATGATGATACAGCGCTGTATCGGGAGCTGCGCGGCGCATTCAGGATGTCGCCTGAGCAGGAGCTCCGTGTTGAGCAGGAGATCCGGCGCAGAACAAATGTCGCGATGACCGCAAACGTGCAGACGGCACGCGACAGCACACCGGAAATCAAGAAATCGCACGGTGCTTACTGGTATGCATCGCGTGTTCTTCCGATGGCGGCCTGTCTGGTGCTTGTCTGCGCCGGTGCGTTCTTCCTGCATCGCGGATTTACGGAACCGGCAGATTCACTGGAACAGCAGGACAGCGTGGAGATGGAGGAGATCCTTCCGGTCTCCACTGTCACCGCGACAGGTACGGCTGCAGCGGATACAACTGCAACAACTGCTTACACAACTGTATCGGGTCGGATTACAACTGCCGCTGATCCGGTTCTGACAACTGCAGCACCGAACAAGAATACCGAAGCTGAAACCGAGGCTCCTGCCGAAACGCAGCCTGCGAACAGCGAATCGCCGGAGGACCGGACAACCGCACAGAGTCAGACTTTACCGACAACACAGGATGTGACAACAGCGCATAAGACAACCACCGTTCCGACAACAACGAGAATCACGACAACGAAAGCAATCACAACAACCGTTACCACAACCACTGCAGTCACCGAGACCGAACCGCAGTTCCGGCTCGTGGATTCTGTCGGAGAGGCGAATATCACGATTCCGGATGTGACCGCAAATGCCGGCGAGACCGTCTGTGTACACCTGGTGGCACAGGAAGGCTTCACGGCGGCAGGCGCACAGTTCTCGTTCCGTCTGCAGAGCAGCGGCGATATTCCGACACCGCCGCTCCGCCTCGAAACCCGTGCAATCGAGCGGATTCTGCTGGAACAGGGCGGCAGCGCACCGATCACAAATGTGCAGTCGGTTGTGTACCCGCAGGACAACGTGATCCTTGTGTATGCCGATACGGCAGAAATTGAGATTCCGGCCGGTACAGAGTTGATGAATATCTATCTGGATATCCCTGCGGATGTGCCCACGGGAACCGTCTATCAGTTTGTGCCGGAGGATTTCAACAAGATCACAGGACATAGTGAAGCCGTGGATGACAGCGGCGCTTATACGCCGATCCGCGCTTATCTCGGCACGATTACCGTAAACTGAACAACAAAATTACAAAATAGCCCTTGACTTTCCGGTGAAAGTATAGTATACTATTGTTGTGTATTATGCATTGCACCGGAAGTCGGGGGCTGTTTCTGTTTCAGCCTGTGCTTCCGATGGTGTTTTGCGGCAGATGCCGCTGTTGATCTTTTTTTATGCCTGCGTTCAGCCGCTTTCCGGCTGTGCAGGTTTCTGATAAGGATGTGCCGATGCGCAGAAATATACACATGCTTTCGGCGTGCATCCTGTATGATAAAAATAAAACTGAAATCTCCAACGGCGTGTTTCCTGCCGCAGAATCAAATGATAAATACAGAAATATCAATTTGAGAATGTTAGGAGGAAAGCACAGTATGACACTTAGTACCCTCATGCTGGTTGCGGAGCTGAATCCGCCGCTTGCCGTTCTGCTGATTATCGTTGCGCTGGTTGCCGGTGCAGCTGCGGGCTTCTTCATCGGCTCCTCTCGTGCAAAGCAGGATGTCGATGCACAGGTCGAAAGGGCTGAAAGCCGCGGTATTGCAAAAGGTATCGAACAGCGCAAGCGTGATGCGGAAGCGGCGATCGGCAGTGCGGAAAAAGAAGCGGAGCGTATCCGCAGCACGGCTGCCAAAGAAGCGGAGGACCGCAAAAAGGCTGCACTCGTTGAGGCAAAGGACGAGATTTTCAAACTGCGCACCGATGCAGAAAAGGAAATCAAGGACCGCCGCAACGATATGAGCAGACAGGAACGCAGAATCCAGCAAAAGGAAGAGAATCTCGACAAGAAAACAGAGCATTTTGAACGCAAGGAGGAGCAGCTCCAGAACAAGATTCATCAGGCTGAGGAGCGCCTTGCGGAGGCTGAGCAGATCAAGAAGGCGGGTTCCGAGGAGATCGAACGGCTCAAGAGAAGCGAAATCGACATGCTCGAGCGCATCTCCGAGTTCACCAAGGAGCAGGCGAAGGATTATCTGCTCGAGCAGCTCGACCAGGATCTCGTGCATGAAAAGGCGGTCAAGATCGCTGCCTATGACCAGCAGATCAAGACAACCTGCGAGGACATCGCAAGAAGCCACATCTCCATGGCAATCGCAAAGTGCGCCGCGGAGCAGGTTTCCGAGGTCGCCGTTTCGGTTGTGCCGCTGCCCAATGACGAGATGAAGGGCAGAATCATCGGACGCGAGGGCAGAAACATCCGCTCGATCGAGTCCCTGACCGGCGTTGATCTCATCATCGACGATACGCCGGAGGCCATCACCCTTTCGTGCTTTGATCCGGTGCGCCGTGAGGTCGCCAGAATCGCACTCGAAAAGCTCATCGTGGACGGCAGAATCCATCCGGCGAGCATCGAGGAAAAGGTCGATAAGGCACGCAGAGAGGTCGAAAAGCGCATCAAGCAGGAGGGCGAACGCGCCGTCCTGGAGACCAATGTCCACGGACTCAATCCGGAGCTGATCCGTCTGCTCGGCAGACTGACCTTCCGCACGAGCTACCGTCAGAACGTCCTCAACCACAGCATCGAGGTCGCAACGCTTTCGGGCATCCTTGCCTCGGAGCTCGGTGTCGATGCCAATATGGCAAGACGCGCAGGTCTGCTGCATGATATCGGTAAGGCACTGACTGCCGAGATCGAAGGCTCGCACGTCGCAATCGGTGTGGATGTCTGCCGCAAGTACAAGGAGCCGGCAGAGGTCATTCATGCTGTTGAAGCGCACCACAATGATGTGGAGCCGCGCACCGCAATCGCATGTATCGTGCAGGCTGCGGACGCAATCTCCGCTGCAAGACCGGGCGCGCGCAGCGAGAATCTGGAAAGCTACATCAAGCGTCTCCAGAAGCTCGAGGAAATCTGCATGTCCTATGAGGGCGTGGAGAAGTGCTATGCCATGCAGGCAGGCCGCGAGGTCCGCATCATGGTCAAGCCTGAGGTCATCGACGATGAGCGCATGGTGCTCGTCGCAAGAGAGATCGCACAGCAGATCGAGAATGACATGGAATATCCCGGTCAGATCAAGGTCAATCTCATTCGTGAGAGCCGCGCGGTCGATGTCGCAAAATAAACACAGTCAAATTCAATGCGCATGATTCCCCAAGAGTCATGCGCATTGCTGCAGAGAGTGATATTATGGCTAAAACAATCTTTGGAACTTCCGAAAAATCGAACTTTATCCTCAATATGGATCTGGATAAATACCGGCATGCCTGCGGCAAGCTGATGCTGATTCTGCTCTGGGCAGTCGGAATCTCGCAGGGCATCAATCAGCTGACCTATTCCGCGAACAGCAGTCTTGCGGATATGGTCGAGGCGGGCGGCGGCGGTATGATCTTTGCGCTGCTGATGATCATGCTGCGCACGGTTGCGATCATTTTCTCCGTTGCAGGCGTGTTCGCGATTATCACGGTTGTGATCGGTCTGATGCGCAAGCAGGTGACGAAATCCGCGGCGGTGCCCTATATCCTGCTCGCGGCGATGCTCGGCTGGGCGGCGGTCTCGCTGTTCCATTCCTATGACTACAAGACCTCGTTCTTCGGTCAGGACGGCAGAGACGAGGGCTGGCTCGCGCTGCTGATTTATGCCGCGCTGTTTTATCTCGGCACGATGCTCCGCCGGAAGGCTGACAGGGAGTATTTCCTGCGCGGCATCCTGAATTTCGGTATCGTGCAGGGCGTCTGGGGATTCTTTCAGGCGCTCCCGATCATTGACTACATTGCGCCGGAAAAGGGTCTCAGCGCCTACCGCAACATTGACCCGCTGTCCTACTGGAATGTGCGTCTGCCGGCAGGTCTGACCGACAGCCCGATCACCTATGCGATGCTGCTGGCGATGCTCGCCGCGATTGCGATTCCGGCGGCGTTCCGCGCAGAGGAGAAATCCACGCGCATCCGTGCTGTGATCTGTGGCGGACTGGCAGTGCTGATGTCCTTCCGCACGCAGACAGTCGCCGGACTGATTGCGGGCTGCGGCGCAATCCTGCTGACGGTGATTCTGTTCGCTGTGATGCACAGACAGGCAAAGGGCAGGGCGTTCGTGCTGCCGCTGACGGTTGCCGCTGCGGCGGTCTGCGCTGTCGGCTGGAGCTATGCGGCGCCGGGCATCAACCATATGTACTATCACCCCGACAAGGCGGTGACAGAGGAGCCTGAGGCGGGACTGAGCTTCTCGGCGCGCGAGGATATTGAGAATGACATCATCCTGCCGAACGGATTTCAGATTCGGGACAGAAAGGGCGGCATGCATCCGGCGCTCTATGACGGCGGCATTGTCTGGGATGACGGCGGCTACCGTCTGAGCACAGCAGGTGCATATGCGGAGCAGCAGCTCGACGGCTTCTGTGCCTATGATGCAGCGGATGTTCTGCGCTACTGCCGTGAGCAGGGCTTCCGGGCGATCAAAATCGACCCGCTGCTCGGTGTCGGTCCGGATAACTTCTATTTCACGCAGCTGCGCACTTCCATGAATATCACCGCAAACGCAAATGCGGTGGATCGCCCCTATAACGATCTGATCTACATTGCGGCAACGCGCGGTGTGCCGTCTCTGCTGATGCATCTGGCACTGCTGATTCTGTGTCTGGTGCTGGCATGGAAACAGCGCAAGGTCCTGAAAAGCTGGACGCTGCCGGCTGCCGGCGGTGCGGTTCTGCTCTACACGGCGGCTTCGATGACGGGCATCTCCGTGCTGACCGTTGCGCCGATGTTCTGGTGCCTGCTCGGCATGCTCGCCGCAGAGCCGATTGCGGAACCGGTCAAAGCGGCAAAGCAGGAGAAACCGGCTGCAAAGGCTGAGACGAAGGAACCGACAAAGCAGAAGTCCGGAAAGAAAAAGAAATAACATAAACGCTGCAGCGTTCCGATCAGTACGGTCGGGATGCTGCGGCGTTTTTATCGGGCAGCAAAGAAAAGCGTGTTTCCGCCTGTCTCTCTGCGCGGTGACCTTTTTTCGCCTGCTCCAATGCCTTTTTCGTATTATATGGGATATCCGCGCCGTGCATGGCTCCGATTTCATGCCAAAGAAGCGAAAAGTCAGAATTATTCTTTCTTCTTGTTATGATACAATAGATAGGTAACAGAGGGAATAGAAAAACAACTTCCAAAATGATATAATGTTAAGTACCACCAAAACACCAATATCAAAAAGGAAGTTGTTTATGAACAGTATAACACAAGAAGCGCACTTTCGTCA
>JAFWUX010000059.1 GCA_017523995.1 Oscillospiraceae bacterium
CTAAAGGGGATAGGGGGAATGTGAGCTCGCGAACCTTCCCCCTGTCCTCTTTGGGTTGTCCCCTCGCACTTGCGCCCCGCGCCCAGTGAAAAAATCTATTTGACGAATGGATAAAGAGCATCAAGCGAAAACTAACAAGAATACAAACACAAATAAACTTGCAGCATCCCTCGCTTTGCCCTGCGACTGATGCTGCTATTCAATTGTCAAAGTTCTAAGTGCATGCCTGCAATTCTGTACCGTCGGCATGAACCCCATCGCCTGTACAAGGTTGAATTCACGTACCGACTAACACCTTTGCCAAACCGGTCATTTTGTCTTTTTGTCCGGTTCGCAGCACCCGCTGTATTTCTAGTGAGAAGTGAGGAGATAGGAGTGAGAAGTGAGGAGTTGTGGTGTCCGCTTCGCGGACAAATTTGAAATATAGTGAGGAGATAGGAGTGAGATGCTGATGAAAATGAGAAATTAGAAAAGAGAAATGAGAAATTGCGGTGTCCGCTTTGCGGACGTATTTGAAAAAAGAGGGAGAGAGGAATTATCTTTGCCGTTTCTGTTGACCATATGAATCCGCGCCTAGATCGGGAAATTCTATAAAATTTACATTTTGAATTATTCGGACTTTAGCCTCTCGGCTGCACGCCCTGCGTGCCCCTCTACTAAGGGGTGCCAAATCGGCAAAAGTTTGACGATTGCGTGCAACTTTTCAAAAAGTTTGCGCAAAGTTCTATGTTTGATATCGCTTTTTGTGCAAAAGCCGCTGAAACAGGCATTTTGCCCATTTCAGCATTTTTCATAATTATATGTATTAACTTTGATTGGGGCAATAGACTTTTGCCTTTTGTTTGACCGATTCGGACTTTAGCATATCGGCGGCACGCACTGCGTGCTGCGTGCTGCGAAAGCCGCTGAATGAGCTCTTTTCACTCGTTCAGCGGCTTTCGCTTATCTAAGCATAAAAATGGGATTCTTAAGGCAATACCACACAATGCTGGTGGTGCAGATGCGCAGTCAGATTTTTCGTCAGATTGTATGAAAACGCCGCCGCCGGGCTGACGCCCGGCAAGGAATTTTCGTGCAAGATGGCGGAAAATATGCAAGCAGATGTGCCACCAAGCCGTCAGGCGGGCTTTGTGCGGTGTTGCCTTAAAGGCTAATAGCCTTAAGCGGGTTTGGACAGAGCCCATTATAGATCATCGCGGAGCAATACCGCAATCAGTGCCCGTGCGGGACCTGATCGAGCTGGGCGCGCTCATAGGAACGGTCTGCATAAGCGAGACGGATGAAAATCACCAGCAGAATCACGCCGCTGCCCCAGATCGCCCGATACGCAAATATCCCGCAGCAGATCGCGGAAAGCACCGCGCCAAGCGCGAAAAACAAAATCAGCAGCCCGTGGACACGCACCTTTTTCCCCGATGCCGCATCCCTGTGCCGGATATACTTTGCTAGATTCGAGCCGACCTCGCGGATATGATTCGTCACAAAGGTTGTTGCCGCGGGGATGCCCTCCACCTGCCGGAATGTGTTGAACTGCATCGAGCAGATGAAGTTCAGCGCGATCTGGCAGACCTGATCCGGCACGCGCGCGGGGAGCAGACCCAGCACCAGTACCACGAAAATCTCAATCCCGATCAAGATGGTATCCCAGCGGAGAAACCGGAACCGCTTGACCGTTTTTCCAAGCAGCTCCGAGAAAAATGCGCCTGCAAAATATGCCGTGATCGGAATCAGCAGATAGGCGGCGGAATGCCAGTTCCGCTGCCCGAGCGCAATGCCGAACAGCACGATGTTCGCCGTCTGTGCATTGCAGAAGACGCCGCCGCGCTGGATGAATGTGTAGCCGCCGAACCAGCCCGCCGCCATAATCAGCAGCCAATAAACCCACGGCTTTTCACATTCGAGATAATCAGTTTTCCGGTTCATGTTTCGCCTTTCATCAGCCGATGCTCCAATCCAGCAGCCGCAGCAGATTGCCGTTCAAAAGCTGCATTTCATGATTGCGCATCGGGTAGCCGCCGGTCAGCAGCGCCTGTACATAGAGAATCTCCAGACAGCAGCGGAGCTTTTCGCTGTCTGCAACATCCATCAGCCGCCGGATCAGCGGGTTATCCGTATTGAGATAGAGCTTTGCGACCGCCTCCTCGTGATATTCCCCGGCAAAGGCATCGAGCATGCCGCGGAACAGATCAGCGGTCTGCTCCATTGAATGCCGGATATCACGCAGCAGCAGCGCCTCCTCATTGACCGTATACAGCACGGGGAGCTCTGCCGGTGCAAAACGCTTGAGTGCCGCGCTGCAATCGTAATCCGCAAGCATCTGGTTGCACTCCGCAAGCAGGCGCAGCGCTGCCGCCGTATCATCCAGCTCCGGCTTTTCGAGCAGCGCATCAAGCCGCTCCGGCTTCATCTGCATGACCGCAATATCCGGACGGAACAGCGGCATCCGCTCGAGCAGCTGCGCAACATAGGTATATCCCGCGTTGACAAGCAGCGTGTTCCGTGCTGCGGAGATCGCCGCGACCTGCCGGTATTCGTCGATGAACGGCGAATAATAGACAGGCGTATCCGCTTGCAGCAGGTCGCTGCCGGTGAGCGTGCCGAACGAGGTCTCAAAGCTCAGATACGGGAAAAATGCGCGGTAGAGCGCATCATCCTCAACTGCAACGGACTGCACCGCAAGCCGGTGAATCCGCACGATGCGCTGCAGCATCGGGTCCTGCTTCTCCGCCAGCTGCCGCAGATAATCCGTGATGCAGCGGGCAAGCTCCTCCCGTGCACGGAACAGTGCGCCGTTCTCGTAGAAGTCCTCGCGCGACGCGGTCGGCTGCAGCCCGTTCGTATTGATAAAGCAGCGCAGGAAAAATGCCCATTTCGGCAGCAGTCTGCCGCCGTCCTCGGTCAGCAGCATGTTTTTCAGATAGATGCGGTGCGAATGCTTTGCCGTCGGGGCGGTCTCGTTCGCGAGGATATACGCCACGCCGGAGAATAGCCCGCTCGGGGAATCCAGCGGAATATATCCGAGGAAATTCGTTGAAAAGAGCGATTCGCCGAGCGCCATGATCTGCGCATACTGCGTTTCGCCGCTCGGGAACGGCGGATTGAGCAGCGTGCGGCTTTCGCCCTGCACCAGATAGATCGGCTCCGGCAGCGGCAGACCGTAATACTGCACGAGCGATGTCAGCTTTTCCGGCGTGAAATAGGCTTCGGCGCCGGATTTCGGTGTCAGCAGGATGCGCGTGCCGATTGCAGGGAGCGGAGCACAGGGCGCAATCGTATAGGTTCCGTCCGGATTGCCGCACCATTCCAGCGACTGCTCCGGCGTCTGATAGGAGCGCGTCTGCACGCGGATCACATCGGAGACGAGAAAGCAGGAGAGCAGCCCGATGCCGAATCTGCCGATGTAATCCTCCTGCACGGCGCCGTTTTGCAGGTCGTGCTTTGAGGATTGCCCGATCACCGCGAGAAAGCGGTGAATCTCCGCCTCGGTGAGTCCGGTTCCCGTATCGGTAAAGCAGAGCTGCGGTCTGCCGTTTTCCTCTGTGAGAATCAGGCAGATTTCATCCCTGCCGCCCTGCTGCTGTTTCCGCTTTGCTGCAATCGCATCTACGGCGTTCTGCAGCAGCTCGCGCACAAAGACATCGGGGGAACTGTAAAGATGATTCGAGAGAATGTCGATCATTCCGCCGAGATTCACCTGAAATACATAATTTTCCTGCGGCATGTTTTCTGCCTCCTTGATTTTGATGACCTGATATGCGCATTATATCACATTCTCCCGCAAAACACAAGAGCGCGGGTGAAATTATGAGTGTAATTAGAAATTAGAAAATAGAAATGAGAAATTGCGGTATCGCCTGCGGCGATTATTTATTGATGTACCAATTAAATCTTGAAGAATAGATGCGCAGGATTTTTGTCATGAGACAAGGCAGAAAGCCGCAGCCTTGCTGACGCAAGGCAAGGATTTCTAACGCAGTATCATGGCAAAAAGACAAGCATATATCTTCAAGAGATAGTTGGGACATCAATAGAATGGGCTCCGCCCAAACCAATGCTAAAATCTTAAGCAGATGCAGTAGTCTGTGAATTGCTTTGCAATTCACTTAGGGGAGCCCTGCGGAG
>JAFWUX010000060.1 GCA_017523995.1 Oscillospiraceae bacterium
ATCCGGGCAACATCAAACTGAGGTGATAACATGGCAAAGATCCTGCTTGCAGGCGGTGCAGGATATATCGGCTCCCACACGGCGGTCGAGCTGCTGAACGCAGGCTACGAGGTCGTCGCGGCAGACAATTTCTGCAACAGCTCTCCGGAGGCGATCCGCAGAGCAGAGGAGATCACGGGAAAGCCGGTGCAGCTTTATGAGGCGGATATCCGCGACAGCGAACGGCTCTCACAGATCTTCCGTGAGAACAAGATCGACGCGGTGATCCACTTTGCCGGCCTGAAGGCGGTCGGCGAATCGGTCAAAAAGCCGCTGATGTACTACCGCAACAACATTGACACGACGCTGACGCTGCTCGAAACGATGCAGGCAGCCGGCGTCCGGAACATCATTTTCTCCTCGAGTGCAACGGTCTACGGCGAGGAAAATCCTGTGCCGTACAAGGAGACCATGCAGCGGGGCGTCTGCACGAATCCCTACGGCTGGACGAAGGCGATGACGGAGCAGATCCTTGAGGATGCCGCGAAGGCAGACCCGTCGCTTTCCGTGGTGCTGCTCCGGTACTTCAATCCGATCGGCGCGCATCCGTCCGGCAGGATCGGCGAGGATCCGCGGGGCATCCCGAACAATCTGATGCCGTATGTGACGCAGGTCGCGGTCGGCAAACGGGAGTGCCTGACGATCTTCGGCAGGGACTATCCGACGAAGGACGGCACCTGCCTGCGGGATTATATCCATGTGACCGATCTCGCAAAGGGACATGTCAAGGCCGTCGCCTATATCCTGCAGCACAGCGGCACGGAGGTCTTTAACCTCGGCACCGGCACGCCCTACAGCGTCACGGAGATCGTGGAGACCTTTGAGCGCGTGAACGGCGTTCAGGTGAAGCATGTCTACGGGGACCGCCGTGCGGGCGACCTGCCGGAATTTTACGCGAATGCGGACAAGGCACGGGCACTGCTCGGCTGGCAGGCAGAATATACACTGGACGACATGTGCAGGGATGCATGGAACTGGCAGAAGCAGAATCCGGACGGATACCGCAGCTCTGACTGAGGCAGCACGCAAATGACAGGTCAGCGATCCGCACGGTTGCTGACCTGTTTGATATCCCGCAAAAGGAGAAACGGATGGAGATTACTGAATACCGGAAAAACGCCGCGGATATGATCGCGCTGGTGCGGTGTGCCGTGAACGGAGAGAAGCCCGGGAAGGAACTGACGGACGGGCTTGATCTGAAGGCACTGTTCGAGGTCTGTCAGGCGCATGTGCTGACGGCCTGCTGCGCCTACGCGCTGGAAGCCGCGGGGATCCGGGATGCCGCATTTACGGAGGCCAAGGAAAAGGCGATCCGCAAGAATATTATCATGGATGCGGAGCGCAAAAAGATCCTGAAATGCCTGGAGGAGGAGCAGATCTGGTATATGCCGCTGAAGGGCGCGCTGCTCAAGGACTGGTATCCGCGCCTCGGGATGCGTCAGATGTCGGATAACGACATTCTGTTCGATCAGCAGCGGCGTGAGGATGTCCGGCGCATTATGGCAGCGCACGGCTTTACCCTGAAAGCGGAGCGCGAGGTCGTCGATGAGTATACAAAGCCGCCGGTCTCTAATTTTGAGATGCACTGTGAGCTGTTCATGGAGTATCAGACAGGTGCCATGGCTGCATATTATCTCGGCGTCAAGGAGAAGCTTCTGAAGGATGACGGCAATCAGTACGGCTGGCATTTCACGGACGAGGACTTCTACCTGTTCATGACGGCACATGAGTACAAGCACTTTTCGCTCGGCGGAACGGGCGTCCGTTCGCTGCTGGATACCTATATTTTCATGCGGAAATACGGCAGCCGTCTGGATGAAGCATATCTTTCCGCGGAGCTGGATAAGCTCGGGATCGCAGAATATGAATCGGAGAGCCGCAGCCTTGCGATGAAGCTCTTTGCCGGTGAAGCGATCACGGAGCAGGAAAGCGAGCTGCTGGATTATTATGTGACGTCCGGCGTCTACGGCACCCGGGAACACGATATTCAGAACAGGCTGCAGCGAAAGAGCGGCGGCTCCAAGGGAAAATACATCCTGCGCCGGCTGTTCCCGCCGATGGACGAGATCAAACGCAATTATCCGTTTTTCTACCGGCACAAGTGGCTGATCCCCGTGCTGTGGGTCTGGCGCCCGGTTTACGGGTTCCTGCACCGGAGAAAGCAGATCACCGGTGAGCTCAGATATCTGATGAAGAACGAACAGAAACCGGAGGAATAATCATGCTGGAGCAACTGAAAAAGGACGTATGTGCGGCGAATCTGGAGCTTGCAGCAAGAGGCGTCGTCATTTATACATGGGGCAATGTCAGCGGCATCGACCGCGAAAAGGGGCTGGTCGTCATCAAGCCGTCCGGTGTTGACTATAACGGCATGAAGCCGGAGGATATGGTTGTCGTCGATCTGGAAACCGGCAAGACAGTGGAAGGAAACTGGAACCCGTCCTCGGATACGAAAACGCATCTGGAGCTGTACCGGCGCTATCCGGCAATCGGCGGTATCACGCATACGCATTCGGTCAATGCGGTTGCATTCGCGCAGGCAGGCATGGATATCCCCGCACTCGGCACGACACATGCGGATTATTTCTACGGCGCGGTTCCGTGCACCCGCTCGCTGACGCAGGCGGAGGTCGAGGCGGATTATGAGGGCAACACTGGTGTCGTGATCGCCGAAACACTGGACAGCAGAGGCATTGATCCGATGTCCGTGCCGGGTATCGTCGTGAAGAACCACGGGCCGTTCACATGGGGCAAGGATCCCGCACAGTCGGTATATCATGCCGTGGTGCTGGATACCGTCGCAGAGATGACGCTCAAGACGCTGCAGCTGAATCCGCAGGCGGAGATGCCGCAGTATATTCTTGACAAGCATTATCTGCGCAAACACGGCCCGAATGCGTATTACGGGCAGAAAAAGGGATAAACGAAAAAAGCGGGTGCTGATGCTGAAATCAATTCTCGGAACCGACTGTTGAGACAATCACAAAGCAATCGAAGAAAACTGGACAGCACCGCGGCAGAAAAGAGATCAGAGCAGACCATGAAACGAAGAAGGTTGTCGTTGATTTGCCTGAAAATCAGAAGGTCTGCGATGAATGCGGCAGTCCGCTGACCGAATACACGGAAGAATATCCTAAATATGATCATCTTGACCGTAAAAATATCGGATGTGATGATTCCGATTACAATTTGATTTACTGCCCTCACTTCAAAATTTGCGGAAGCGAGGGCTTTATTATACATCTTTTTGTGAAGGGTTGAGGAAGGGTGACGCTTACGGAAAAAACATACTCCTTTTGAGAGTGTGCTTTTTCTTTGACAATGTTTAATACTTATTATGCATCGCTTCATAGCGTGCAGCATCCTTTTTGCTTGCAATAGATTCCGGTTCCAGATTACTCAGTACGCGACCGATCAAATACACATTGTCATCGTCGGAAAAACGCATCGTATCGTAATCCTCATTGAAGGAATGAAGGCCGTCCGCTTCCAGAACCTTGATATAGGTACTGTTTCCGATCATGAAAGCACCGACCTCACCGTATTGCAGTTCCGGACATCTGGGATATTTTTCTACGAGTACAAGGTCACCGTCATGATACATAGGTTCCATACTGTTGCCGTTGACTGCGAATACAAGGTCTGCATGCCTAATCGCAGAGTTTGTATGTGGGTACAGATAGATTGGCTCTCCCTGATCCTCAAATTCAGCACCGCTGTCAAAACCGGCAGCGAGTTCCTTCTCGCAGAAGATGAGTTTTACAACCTCCGGGCATTCTCCGATAAATTCCGCAGCTTTCAAAGAACTGATCAGGTTATCGACAGTAAGCTGGTGTCCCTGATTCAACCCGCGGTAATCGTTGATCAATGTCTGCTCTTTTGCAGTATAGGTATTCAGAGGGTTATCAATGCCGTATAAATCGTACAGTGTGATTTCCAGCGTTTCACAAAGCATCGGAACGACACTGAAATCAGGACGCGCACGACCGTTTTCCCAATTGCTGACAGCATTTGACGAGATACCGACTGCCTGTGCAACATCCCTTTGATCTAACCCCTGCCGTTCACGATAGTATTTGATTCGCTTGCCGACAGCATGGGCATCTTTCAGCTTCACCGGATTTGTGATATTGGGTTTCGGCATCGGTGCTCCGCCTTTGGATAATGTGATCTTCGGTTGCTTGTCTTGCTGCTTCATAAAATGCTCCTTTTTCAGAAATACAGAATCAATCGTTCTTCTGTCACTATACAAACCGAACAAATATGATGCTCAAAATCTATGCACTCATCCAAAGTTTTTCAAGATTATTTCAACACTGATAATGTGGAAATCTCGAAAATCTCAATAGACAAGCTAATGTTTATTCTATTATAGCACAATGACGGTGTTTTGTCAATGTTATTTCGCACTTGATATTCTATCGCTAATGTGATATAATACCACTAACGATGTTTTCACAGCATGGTTTTCTCTCTTTCCATTGATTTTTTGTACTATCCCCATCCGACAGCATCGTTCCTTCGCCGCAATAGATTTTTCTTTCAAGATATGTCAATTGCTGTGTCGTCAGGAGATGACAGAAAGGAGCGTTCCGTGGATACAGTCATTACAGCGAGTCCGCACGCCTTTGATCCTGTTGCTCATCATAATCTGCCGTATGAAGAACAGGAGAAAGTATACTGCCGGAGAGTGAATGAGATCATCAGACCGTATACTGTGATAGACGTACTGACAAAAGTATATCACAGAAACTTTGCATACGATCTATCAGCATATATCGGCGAGCATCCGGAATCTTTTGCTCAATTCAAGAAATCGGATGCATCTTGGCGGATGTCCAGAGTATGGGTAAACGAGTGCCGCTGCATTCGTCCGGAATCGGTATTTGATCAGCCGAAGTATGCGTGCTGTGTAGATTTAGTAATATCTGCCCGTGTGAAGATCGAGGAAGAAAAGTGCGGCATTGCCTGTTTCAAAAGTCACTATACCATAAAAGGTGAATTCCGTCTTAGATATATCTTTAATTTCTGCCCTTGTGAACTGACCTGTTTTTTCGACAGAGTGATTGTGAACGAGCAAGAAAGCCTGCTATCCATATTTCCGGATGCAATCAGGATGGACAAATACCTTTTGCCATTGCTGCTGACCACAGAGGACTACCAGAAAGCTGCATCAATCGTCATAGGAGAAATGCGTTCTGCTCTGAAAAGGAAGTATCGGGTTCATGCGCCTTTTGATCCGCGAAAGTGGATCAGCATCATGGGACCGTCGATCAGGCTGGGCGCATTCCCTGAGAATGGTGCTATGGGTGAATACTTCTTTGATTTCGGTCAGGCTGATCTGTTTGATGATAAAACCGGAGTGGTTTACCCGAACAGCTATATCAATCCGGGAACGATTATCCTGAATCATCAGGCATTCCAGTCAAAAGGAATCGAGAATTCAACGATTTGTCATGAGGGCTGTCATCACCGGTTTGACTTCTATTACCTGATGCTGCAAAAAACGCACGGTCACAGCTACGCATCATATCTCTGCAAGCGTTTTCAGAAAAACGACAGTCAGGATGACAGCAGATGGTCGCCCATAGACATTATGGAACTTCACGCGAATAAACTGCCCGGATATATTCTGATTCAGGACAAACCCGGAAAAGCGTATGCAAGGAAGCTGATGAAAAGCTACGGCGGGCAGCATACCATTCAGAACCTCGATCAGCTAGTTCGGGATGTTGCTGCGCATTTCGGTACACCGTTGTCAATGGCACGCAGAAGGCTGATAGAACTAGGCTATCCGGATGTAAGCGGTATCTCCCAATATGTCAATAATATGCGCGTTCCCAATCATATTTCTGAATTGCCGCCGAATCAGACATATACGATAGATGAGCAGGATGCAATCAGGGAATACCTGAGAAATGCGGATTTTCAACGAATCCTCGATACCGGGATGTTCATTTTTGCCGAGAATCATTACTGTCTGAACACCCGCAAGTATGTGTATGTAGATCATTATGGATTCTTTCACCTGACACGGGAAGCCCATGAAAATATGACTGCCTGTTGTCTGGTGTTTGAGCAGAAACATCAGCATCAGATACGATTATTCTTTGGGGGCAGACTGTTTAAGGGTACCGGTAAAGGCAGTAAGCAAATCGAATATTGCGGGAAGAACGGCGAAGCAGTCACAACTGCCGAAGGATTGGCTTTGAGAAAAATGGTTGAAAAACAGGCTCGTGATATGCAAATCATTAAGAAGTCGTTCAACGAATTGACCATTGAGTTGATGGAAAAGCGCAAGTTTTCAATGCGAACGCTGGCTGATGCGAGCGGCCTTTCTACAGATACGATTAAACACATGAGAACGGATCCGGAGCGTATATTTGATATACGACAACTGGTTGCTTTCTGTATCGCGCTGCATCTGCCGCCAGAAGTCAGCATGGAATATATTAACACATCACTCAGCAAATTTAGAGATACCACGGATATGGAACTATATAAATATGCACTCATGCAATGGTATTTACAGCCGATTCCTATTGTGAACCGTAAATTGGTCGAAGCCGGTGCTCCGCCTTTGACGAATCTGGTAGACGGGTTCGATGAGAACGGTATCAAAATAGATGCATAATATCATAAACATCTGCATGATTCAGGTTCCATGAGTCGATTCCTCAAAAACAGCGATCATTCGATCTAATTATATGTAAATGGGCTTTTCTGAGTTGATATATCACTCAGAGAAGCCCATTTTTGCAAAAAAATTCAAAACAGTTGGTGTGTGAAACCAACCAACAAGTAAATCAACGTATATACGCGCATTTCATAGTGTTCTGTAGCGGCGATAGTGTGATTGGACGACGTAAATACGTTGATTTCGCAAATAATTGGTGTGTGTTTGTCCCTTCCCGCAGAGAAAAAACCGTGATAAAATAAAGCTATAGTCAAGGGAACGGAGAATGAAACCGCCCTAGACGAATCAATACCCGCAGCCGGATGCATACGGTCTGAGGATATTCCAAAGGCACGATCGGACTATCTATACAATAGCTATGTGTAGATAAAGATGTGTCGAAGAATACCCTTCGTATGCATCCGGCTATTTCTATGCCGCGGCGTTGAGGATGCAACAAAGGGCTGATACAGATTGAATTGAAAGGATAAAGCATTATGAACTATAATCACGGGAAAGCTCAGAAAGCGTTTGAGCGCGAATGGGCAGATACAGAGGCATATTTCAGAGAAAACGGCATGACAGAAGAACAGATCGCCGCAATGCATGAGTATGATTGGGAAGCGTTCAAAAGCGAACGCCGCTATCAGGAACATACCGTGAAATTCAACAATGCGAATTCTATTATGCTTTCTTCTCCGGAGGATACAATGTTTGAATGCAGCGAATCCGAGTGGCTGCATACCCTTCCTCTTGAATTGGCAGAGCAGTTGAGTCAGCTGAAAAAAGACAAATTGACAGCCTTTTACTATCATGTTGTATATGGATTATCGCTCACAGAATTAGCGGCCGTTTTCAACAAAAACAGATGTACGATCCGCTGCTGGATTAGAAAGGTATACAAAGTTTGCAACATCTTCAAAAAAAACCACCATTTTTGCCCCTCAAAACGGCTATATAGTGAGGAAACGGAAATTATCCTCGCTGAGCACCTTGAAAATTGAATATCAGCACACAGGGAACTTTTAGTCTGCGGTCGGGGGAACCTTGACAGCCACGGAATCCATACGCGATGACCACGCACAGGGCGTGAGAGCGATCAATATGTCGATTCGAG
This sequence comes from Oscillospiraceae bacterium, assembly GCA_017523995.1. The sequence continues at coordinate 7,833 of JAFWUX010000060.1, forward strand.
ATCGGAGCAGCGTCCGAGGGCAATGAAACGCAGGCAATCATGATACTTCTTCCGCGAGGAAGCCCTCCGTGTGATCCACGGATTTGGGAGCCTAGTGCTATGCTGATTGGTTTGCTGCCAATCGACCTGTGTGTTCCGTGCTGTGACGGGTTCGGGATAAATATCACGGCAGGAATCTGAATGCGGCGGCTATCTATATATAGTATGCCGCCGCGGAAAGGAGAGATTTCATGGATCATGAGATTCAGTTATTTCATAATGACGAATTCGGTGAGGTTCGGACCGTTATCATTGACGGCGAGCCGTGGTTTGTAGGCAGGGATGTTGCATCTATACTGATGTATGCTAACACCAGAAAAGCCTTGCTCGATCATGTGGATACTGAGGACAAAAGGGATGGGGTAACGATTCGTGACTCCATCGGCAGAGAGCAAAATCCGGTTCTTATCAATGAATCCGGTGTGTATAGCCTTATTCTTTCCAGTAAGCAACCGAACGCAAAAAGGTTTAAGCACTGGGTAACATCGGAGATTCTCCCGACAATCCGCAAGACCGGCGGGTATATGATTCAGGACAGCACCTATTTTATCGATAAGTATTTTACGACTGCTTCGGCGCAGCAGCGTTTGATTCTGCAATCTGCAATGGCTGAAATCGAAACACTGACCCGCCAGATTGCTGAAAACAAACCGAAGGTCGAATTTGCCGATCAGGTTGCGGACAGCAGCACTTTGATTGACATGAACGCCCTTGCGAAACTTACAGAACACAACGGATTCCCAATCGGGCGCAACCGGCTGTTCAAGTGGCTGCGGTTCAAACGAATTCTCATGCCGAGCAATATTCCGTATCAGGAGTATATCGAGCGCGGCTTTTTTGAAATCCGCGAATGTATCTATACTGTTCACGGCGATACGCGGCTTTCATATAAGACGCTGGTGACCGGAAAAGGGCAAATCTATGTTATCACAAGGCTCCGCAAGGAATACCTCGATGATGTTATTCCTTCCGAAGTCTGATGCGCGGAGATGTAGTGATGCAAGATGTGCCGCTGTACTACACTATATATACACGGTGTTCTGAGGAAGAAAGCAAATGGGTTTACCACGGAAAGTGTATTAAGCGCGTTCCGAACAATCTCCGTACTATTCCCATCAAGTGTAGACGCTGCGTTTGGCGTACAACAAGTATGTTGCTTACTGAGTGAGAACAACGTGTATCAGCGAGAAATGAGGTACAATGATGCCGGAAAAAAAGCAGCGAAGTAGGAAAATGTCTATTGGCGTGATTGTCTGGAGCAACATTGTTCGGCAGCAGTATTTACTTGGGTTCACCGATGAGCAGATCAGCAAAGCGATGGGGATTTCCATTCGCTCCTATTATAATTATCAGCAGGATCCATCGCTGCTTACCATGAAACATATTCAAGCACTTCTGGACAATATGGGTATTGATATTCAAACGCTGATTATTACCTAACAGGTACACTGCGGTTATCAGATCCTTGGCGATTCTTGGCGAGGATTCTTGGCGAGATAACCGGCGTTGACATACCAAAAAAAGATGTATTTGGTTTAAATCACGAAAGTGACAAAACCCTCTTTACATTTCGTTGTGAATGGTGTATACTGATAGCACAGAGAGCCAAGTATACACCGATTTGAAAGGGGTATACTTATGGCAAGTGCAAAAAAACTTCCGTCCGGTAAATGGCGCGTACAGGTTTATCTCGGCAAGGATCAATCCGGCAAGCAGATCATGAAATCCTTTACGGCAAATACACGATGGGAAGCTGAACGGGAAGCGGATGCGTTCATAGAAGAATACAAGGCTGCAAAGAATCGTTTTACAATCCGACAAGCACTGGATGGTTACATCTCCTTAAAACAGAATGTTCTGTCACCGGCAACCATCCGCGGTTATATGAATGTTCGCAACAACCGCTTTCAGAGCATCATGGATATTGACATTCACGACCTGGACAGCTTTACATTGCAGAAAGCGATTAACGATGAAGCCGCGACAAAAAGCTGCAAAACAATTTCCGAGGGAAAGAATCTGATCATTACTGCCTTGAAGCTCTATGGCGTGCAACTCCAACTGAACGTGACACTTCCTCCGAAAAAGCCTAAAGTCAAGGAACTCCCGACTGCTGCACAGGTGATTCAAATGGTTCGCGGAACGGATATTGAATTGCCTTGTATGCTGGCAATGTGGCTTTCACTTCGTGTCAGTGAGGTGCGCGGTCTGAAATTTAGTGATCTGAAAGACGGCGTATTGACAATCCAACGCAGCAAGCTGTATCTCGGCGGTGAGGATGTTGTGCGTGATGTGAACAAGACTTTCAACTCCACACGCAAGCTGGTTGTTCCGCAATATCTGATCCGACTGATTCAGAGTGTTCCGCATGACAGCGAAGAGGATTTTATCGTGCCGGTCAACTATCAGATCATCCGCAAGCATCTCAGAAAGCTGGCAAATGCGAACGGGTACACGATGACTTTTCATGATCTGCGACACTTGAACGCCTCCGTTATGCTGATGCTCGGTGTTCCTGACAAGTATGCAATGGAGCGCGGCGGCTGGGCAACACCAAACACGTTGAAGTCCGTTTACCAGCATACATTTTCGGAAGAACGCAGGCAGGTCGATGCCAAAATCGACGACTTTTTCAATGACATTCTCGGCGAGAAATGAGCGTAAGGACAGAGGGTTGGGCTTGGCGACTAACCCGAAACTTCACACGCACTTCACATGAGCAATTTGAAAGCACACAGATACGAGGATTTCGAGATGAATCATTTAGTTCGAGTCCCTCTGTCTCCACTTTTGAAGAATGTCCTGGGTGTGTGAAAATCAAGCATCCAGGGCTTTTTTCTTGCTTTCCGCCGGAAATGAATTTCCGGAATCGGAGACAAAAAAGCCGGTTTTTGAAGCCTGTTGGGA
>JAFWUX010000061.1 GCA_017523995.1 Oscillospiraceae bacterium
ACAGGAAAAGTATACATTATTTCTCGAAGATCTTTTCCACCGATATTATCAGTCATGTATTCATTAGAACACCAAAAACCATTTTTTTCATAGAACCTTCTTGCACTCCAATTATCCTCTAAAACCCACAGCAAAAGTTTCGTAAATCCAAGCAAGTTTAATTCTTCTATACATTTTCTCAAAAGATGATTACCATAGCCTTTACCTATATAATCAGGCAGAAAATAGATTGAAACGATCTCTCCATATTCGCTGAACTTTTCCCATCTGGATTTGCAGAAACTTGCAGTTCCGATTATCATTTCATTCTCTATTAAAACAAGTGTATGAAGTCCTGTTTTGGTAACGGTGTTTGCCCAGCGACCTTTGGGTATGCTGTTGAGATAATCTTGCGGAATAATGTCTCTATATGCGTATTTCCAACTGCATTCATATATATTGCTTATTTCAAGGAGATCATCCTCTTGTTGTAAATATCGTATTATCATTTTCAGCCTACTTTCTAAATTCCGATTTAGCAGAGCAAGCCCCATGCTTCCTCTTTACCGGAATTATAACACAGCAGAGAGAAAAAGTCAATCTGAACCAGTGTCGGGAAATCCGACACTGGTTCGTTCAGTTGCTTTTCAATAACGATACATGATCTCATCTTCGCCTCGTGTAGATACTCTTCCCGTAATCCTCGCCGTCAGCAAATTTGGTGCCGTTTTCCAAAAAGTCAGATTCCCGCCGCTGCTTTTCAAGTTCTCCGATGTGTTGCAGAAATGTCCCGCCGAGAACCTGCTCAGCAGTCGTCACCCAATCGGCAGCCTCCTGCAATTCTTTTCTTGCTAATTCCAGCGCAATGTTCAGCTTTGCGGCAACTTCGGGATCAGAAATATTACCGTCTTCAATCGTTCGCGCAATCTCCCGAACCGCGTTTTCCTTCTTTGCCATGTCTGCACGAAGCGAATCAAGCGTTGCACCCTGATTGATTTTCTCGTTCAGTGAAGTCAGCCGGTCGAGCTGTGCATCGTTCTTCCAGGTCAAAATGCCGCGCGGATTTTTCTTGCACACGGGGAAATACCCCTTTGAAAAAGAACTGTGTGACCAGCGTATCCGTATCAATGAACAGAATTTTGTTGCTCTGCGCGACCGCGTTGATCTCGTTCAGCTTATGCTGTAACAGAATCTCTGTGAAATCTTCCGACAGCATTAGCATATCTGTACCGCTGCGTTCGGAAATATCTCTGCTGGCTTCGTCAATATAATTGGTGTTGAACCGGTTTGCAAGATTAATCGTCAGCGTAGACTTGCCGGTACTCTCTCCGCCCATCAGAAGTACTTTCTTCACATAAAATGGCTTGACGATGTTCGGAAGCCAGTCCCAGTGTGCATACGGATTCTTCCGCAATGCAGTGGAGTTAATCTCATTCCGCGGAAAGATGAACAGTTTGCTTTCGGGATAGCAGATATTCCAGAAGCTGTTTTCGTCATAGTCGCTGCCGCAGAATACGACTTCAATCGGTTTTCCGATCTGCGCTTTGACCTTTTCGGAATCTGCGTTCCAGTATTCTTCCGTGTATGCTTCCTTTGAGTCGGTAGAATCCTCCAGCATGATGATCTTCACATTCCCGATATGCTTTGTAAGCTGATACAACCAGCGATACCGGATGCGGCTGTTAATCTCGTCACGCTTATAGCCGACACTTAGAATAATATACAGCTCGCGGCAAAGATTTGCTGCCTGAATGATACAATCCAGATGTCCCATATGCAGAGGATTGAATGAGCCGCCGTACATTCCCACATTATACTGCATTCTTCTTCGCCTCCTTATACCAGCGGATGAACATGATGATCGCATTGATGAGATATACGCTCCACATGGCAAGTGTCGCAATGGTTTCGTTGTGCTGTGCAAAATGGACTGCCCACATAATCACAGTGACCACATCGACAACGATCCACAGCACCCACTGTTCCATCAGCCGCTTGATAGACAGAATCTGCGCAACTACAGAGACAACAGTACTCATGCTGTCGATATATGGGAGATTGCCGCCCATCTTTTTCAGCACCACACCGTATCCGAAGATTGCGGCGCCGGTCAGTGCGTAGATGACGGCACTTTTCTTCAGGCTGAGGCGCTCCTTGACAACTTCGCCGGTTTCATCGTTCATGTGCTTTTTCCATGCAAACCAGCCGACAAAATTCATCGGCAGATAATAGAGTGCATTCAGCATGACTTCGCCGTAATACTTTGCCTGAAACGCAACAATCGCATAGCAGATCGTATTCATCAGCCCGAAGATGAATGATGATCGTTTTCCTTTTCCTGTCAGGATCACGCACCAGGTACCTGTCACAGCAGCGGTCAGACTCAGCAATGTATCTTTCCAGTAGATCGACAGCCCGAGAATCACCGCTGTTGCAAGCAGTAGCCATGTGACATCAAACGGCTTCCAGCCGGTCAATTCACTTTTGAGGTACTTTTTCAGTGTACTTTCGTTCGCCGCACTCATTTGAAACACCTCACAATAATAGTATTATTACATGATTGACTGACCGAGCCGATACGCTTCATCCAGCGCCGGATGTCCGATGATGTCGCCCTTGTCCTTTACTCCGCTGACCAGCACCTTGCCGCAATCCTGCAAATGAAAGAAATCAAGAATCATCTGATACTGCAACAGAATCGGATCAAACAGATTCGGCAGATTTGCCGCGCCAACAAGCAGCAGCACCAGCTTCCGGATTGCAAAGCTGTTCCGCATCGGCGTATGCAGCCGGTCGATGATTGCTTTCAGTTCCGCGCTGATACCGTAGAAGTAAACCGGAGACGCAATGACAAGTACATCCGCATGACGCAGCTTTTCATAGATCATATCCATGTCATCGTGATTGAAACACACATTGCCCTCGCGGGTAAAGCAGATGTTGCAGCCGATGCACGGCGAGACTTTGTAATTTGCAACTGAAATGATCTCTACATTGTTGTGTTCCGCAGCACCTTCGGCAAACCGCCGCGCCAGCAGATCAGTGTTGCCGCCTTTTCTCATGCTGCCGACCAGAATTACAATATTGCTCATGCTTCACACTCCTTTGCGCGGTTATTGTCATCCTCTTCCAACGCTGAGCGCAGCCTCAATCGCCATGACAACAGCTAGTACCTCGGCTTCATTCTGATCATCCGAAAACTCTATTTCGCAGCAATTCCCCTGATCAAGCGCACTGAGCGGAACATGCGCGATCTTTTTCAGCGCCTCGT